>CAZWJC010000074.1:0-25718 GCA_964634255.1 uncultured Verrucomicrobiota bacterium
CGGAGACGGTCTGCCACGACCAGCCGACTCGCCCGCGCCCACGAATCGCTTTCCTGAGTTCGGTGGGCCCTACAAGGACCCGCCCTCCACCGAACAACTGCTCGCGGCGGGTTGGGGCTACGCCACCCTCAATCCCTACAGCGTCCAGACGGACAACGGTGCGGGTCTGACGAAGGGCATCATCGGCCTCGTGAACAAAGGTCAGCCGCGCAAGCCGGACGATTGGGGAGCGCTGCGGGCGTGGGCTTGGGGCGCCGCGCGTGGTCTGGATTATTTGGAAACCGATCCCGCGGTTGACGCGAAGAAGGTTGGGATCGAAGGCGTGTCGCGCTTTGGCAAAGCCGCGCTCGTCACGATGGCCTTCGAACCACGGTTTGCGTTGGCGCTGGTCGGCTCGTCAGGCGAAGGCGGCGCGAAGCTGCATCGCCGCAATTTCGGCGAGGCGGTCGAGAACCTGACCGGCTCGGGTGGGTATCATTGGATGGCCGGCAACTTCCTCAAGTACGGCGCGGCGGAAGCCTCCTTTGGCAGCAAGAACGCGGGCGACCTGCCGGTGGATGCACACGAGTTGATCGCGCTGTGCGCGCCGCGGCCCACGTTTGTCAGCTACGGCGTGCCGGAGCGCGGCGATGCCCACTGGCTGGACCAACAGGGCAGTTACATGGCCACCGTGGCCGCCGGACCTGTGTTCCGGTTGCTCGGCGCGCGCGACTTGGGGGTAACAGAGGATTACCGAACCGCCAAGATGCCACCGGTGAACACGGGTTTACTCGACGGCGAACTGGCGTGGCGGCAACACGACGGCGGCCATGAAGATCGCTCGAACCTGAAGTATTTCATCGCGTGGGCCAACAAGCTGATCAAGCATACTCCGCCCGCCCCACCGGCTCTGAAGTCCGAGCCGACCTCGCCGTCGGGACGGCAGAACTCGGCAAGTCGCGCACAGCCGCGAACTGACGCCAACTCGCGTCTGGCTCACGAGCAGTTGCTCCAGAAGGCAAAGCAGGGCGGAATTGATGTTTACTTTGTGGGCGACTCCATCACGCGTCGCTGGGGCGCCACCGATTACCCAACGCTGCTGGCGAATTGGCAGACGAACTTCTTCGGCTGGAACGCTGCGAATTTCGGTTGGGGCGCGGATCGGATTGAGAACATCCTCTGGCGGCTTGAGAACGGTGAACTTGAGGGGGTGAACCCGAAGGTGATTGTGGTGCTTGCCGGAGCCAATAATGTCGGAACTGAAGCGGGCGGCGAAGAAAAGGTTGAAGACATCACGCAGGGGCTGAAAGCGTTGCTTGGCGAATGTCAGGCCAAGGCCCCGAACGCAACGGTTATCCTAACGGGGATCTTCCCGCGCAACGATAGCATGGCGGTGATCCCCACAATTGACCAAATCAACCGCAACCTCGCGCAGATGGCCGACGGCAAGAAGGTGCGGTTTCTCAACATCAACGACAGGCTGGCAGACCGGGAGGGCAAGTTATTTCCCGGCATGATGAACGCCGACCAACTCCACCCGGCACTCCCGGCGTATCAAGTTTGGGCCGACGCGTTGAAACCCATCCTGACGGAGATACTGGGCCCGCCCGCGAAAGAGGACCACGCGCCGCCGCCGACCGGAGATCCCAGCGCGAAGCGCTAAGCTGCGGAGCAGCGTCGCTGGGTAGAAATCGGACTCACGTCCACTGCCACCGGATCAGAGCCGTTCGGCCAGTTTGATGAAGTTCCGCTTGGGCTTGTGCGTGGCGCGGACGGTCGCGACGTATTGGCCGAACTGCTCGTTCTGTTCCAATCGCTGCATCACGTCGCGGACCTTGCGTAACAACTTCACCGCTTCCGCGTAGCTGTGGTTGTTCTTCTGATTGATCAGCGCCTCGACCTCCTTCTGGTAAATGGGAACGGTGTCGGCGGGGAAATCCTTCTCACGGAGGCGGGCGAGTTCCATCCACAACCGATTGTAACAGCCGCCGGTCTGCGCCTCGTGCCAGGCGGCATCGAGGTTCTTTTCCCAAAGGAAGATCTCCACGAGTAACGAGTGGTCGGGTAACTGAACTGCCCAGCCCCAGGTGCTCTTAGGCCGCTTGATCGCTTGCCGTCTTTCGTCAGTAATTCGAGACCGGATCGCGGCCAGCGCCTTTTCCCGCCACGCCGGCCAAACGTCGATGCGATCAGCGTGGGTTTTGAGCAGTTGGTAATTCTCCAGGCCGGTGCGCTCGGAGAAGATGTCCCAGACGGTCTGCATGGCCTCGTCGTGGCGTTTGCGGCGATGGTATTCCTCGGCAAGGAACTCCCGCAGGCGTGGATCGTTGCCGCTCGGGAACGCTTTCACGCCACGCTCGGCCCACTCGAGCGCTTTCTCGGGCTGCTTTGCTTCGCGATAAATTTCGGCAATTTGGAGGAAGGCGTAAGGGGTGGAGAGATTGCGCGCCTTAATCGCGACAAGCGCTTCGATGTCACCGCACTGGCGCGCAAGCGTCTCCATGACGTGCGTGATGCGAAAGCGTTGGCCGAATTCTTCCGGGTCTTTCTGGCCTGGATTGACCTGCGGTATCTGCTCCCAGCGGGCGGCGGCGTAATGACGGTAGGCGGCCAACCCGTGCTCGCCCAATACGTCAGCATACTTGGCCGCCGCGCCGTAGAATGTGTCGAAGTGGGTGCGCATCTCCCAGTCGAAGAGGCGTTTCGCCAACGCCTCCGGATCCAGCTTGGCGTGTCGGCACGCGGCCAGATGCAGTTCCTGTAACCGGCCCAAGATCCCGCCCATGTAGCCATCCGAGTCGTCCATCTGCATGGTGGCCGACTCGACTTCATCCAACGCGTAATCGGCCAACTCGATCACTTCCGCGGCGTGGCCCGCCTTCAACAGGTCCTCGATCGAACTCACGACCTGATCTATGCCGTGCGAGAAATCGTAAGCCTCGCGATAATGGACGAAACCGCCGGTGCGCGTGACGCGTTGGATGGCTTTCCGGATGGCGGCGACGTTGACGCCCTTGCCGGCAGCCTTGGCGGATTGCAGAAGAAGCCGCTCGCGCAAGTGGTCGTCTCGCGTGGCCTGCTCAAGGATGATTTCCACCAGTGCTTTCGTGTCCTGCTTCGCCAGCCAGCGCTGGGCATCATCCAGAGTGACGACGGGGGACTCCGCTTTCGGCTGCCTTCCTTTCGATGCACCAGACGGTTGGGCAGTGCCAGCCAGCCACGCGAGCCCCACGGCGACACAATGCTTGCAGAAATCCCCGTCCGCGCCGACGGGACACGTGCAGGTGTAGTCGAGTGCACCATCCTCGCCCGACAGGACCACCCTGTAAGCGTCCGTTCCCTGCACGGTGGCCGTGAGTTGGCCGGCGTGTTCGACGAGGCTGAGCACCTGGCCGCTGTCGAAATACTCCTCGCCGCGCTTGAACGATCGGCCGCCGGCAAGCCGGCGGATCGCTTGCTGCGTCAACACCTGTTTCAGATCACTGGGCGTGGGCATGGAAATGGCGAAGCAACGCACAAGGAGATCGGCGCTCCCGCAAGCGGGATTCGAGTTCGTCTAGCGAATGAGTCCTGACGCCCCGGACAAAGATCTCTGAACCGGTACTTGGACCCGTGCATGATTGCTTCGCCACCGGCATTGCAGTGCAAGGAACGTCGAAATACAAGCCGAAGTTGTCCACAGGTATCTGGACTGTTTACCGGCTTAATATCGGCTCAAGCCAAAGGCCCCAGTCATTGCCGTTGCCGTTGCCCGCGTTGTCCACCAGCAACTCCAGCTTCCGCACACCCGCAACGTTGAGTTTGTAGTCCGCGTGCTTCGCCCCGCGGACGGTCGCCGAGCGAAACACCTCTTTGCCATCGGCCTTGATGATGAAGACAACCGACCCGTAAGGCTGTTGCAGCGTGTGCAAGCCGGCCGTGCCGCTGAGTTCCTTCCATTTGCCGTCGAGGTCAAAAACGTATTTGGACGGCGCGTGTGCGTAGAGGCCGGTGGCGTACGGCTTCCCAGAGTCCAGCAAGGGCGAGGTGATCTGGTCATTCGGCGGGATCCGGTTGGCCGCCGGTTTGAGCCAGCCGACTTCGGCACTCGTCGGACGCGCATCGCCCAAGGCAAGTTCGGTCGTCTCGCTTGGCGCATCCGCTGGGCTCGGTTTGGTTTCACCGCTCAGCGTGCCGACCAGTTTGCGGGCGATGGCCTTGGCCAAGTCCGGCGCGGAGCTCTTCTCGATTTCCTTCAGTGCTGCCTCGGCCTCGCCACGCTCGTTGCGGCCGACCGCATCGGCCACAGGTTCGAGCGACTGGCATAATTCCCAGTGGCTCAAATCCACGCGACCCTCTGGTGTGATGCTGAAGCCGAGGCGCCGCTCGGAAACCGCACCGTTGGCATGACAGAACTCGACTCTTAGATCCCCGTTGGCACACCGCGCCAGATCTCTTACCTCGATCGCAAACCTCCCTTCGGCATCCGGCACGGAGGTCGCCGTCGGTGCGCGATACCCGCCGTCGCGGGCCGAATCAAAGTAGGCAATGATGCCGTAGATCGGCGGCGAGCCTTTGACTTCTCCTTCGATGCGCAGAGCCGCTCGCCGGCCGGCCAAGTCAGTCCGCGTCAGATTAGTCGTCAGAACCAACTTGCAGTGATCGAGCTTGGCAGGCTCCGCCATGTTCTTGTCCGAACCGTTGAACAGCGGGCGGGACGCGAGCCGCATCGCGCTGGCCATGGTGAGGAACGATCCCTTGCCCTCGCCGCGCAACTCCTCGCGGTAGGTGTGGTTACCGCCACCGAGCAACGATGTGCCGAGCGGCTTCTCGTCCCAGCGTTCGCCGCAATGCGGCAGCGCGAAGGCGTGGCCCAGTTCGTGCGCGATGCCACCAATGAAGATCGTGGTGTGTTTGCCCAACGTCATGTTGCCGTATTCGCCATCGTTGAGCTTCGGGCTTTTCTTCGTGAGATTGTCGAGGTTCTGGTTGGCCCAGTCCGCCGCGAAACACAGTCCACTTTGTTGATCCCAACTGCCGAAATACGGCGAGTGATGCCGGAACGTCCCGGCCTTCTCGTCGTAAGTTGCCAGGTGGCAGAAGATCAAGACCGTCTCGCGCTCGTACGAAATCCCTGCGGCTTCAAGCGTCGGCTGGCAGGCGCGCTTGACCATGTCGCCGCCTTCCGGCGACCCGGTGTTGCCGCCGTTCCGACCCAGCCATCTCGGAAATGCGGACGCCGGCTCCTTGCCTTTGACGAGATGAATCACGAGCCGGCCTTGCGTATCGCGGGGCAGGGCGAAGGTCTTCGGGCCAAACCCGAGTCGCTTCATGCCGTCGCCGTAAAACGCGCGGACGTCCTCGAGGATCGCCTCCAAGCGCTGTTCGTATTGCGCCGCCGGTTCGCGATCTGCCGGCGTGAAGTACACGACGTGCAGCTTCTTCGGCGGATCAGTCGGACGCGGACCGTGATAGGCATCGAGGATCGGGATTGCCAACGCAGCTTGCTCGGCTTCGGGAATTGGCGCGATGGGGCCAGAGGCGGCTCGGATCACACCACAGGACAAGACCAACGTAATGAGAGCGCGCAGCATGCAGCGATTGTGCAAAGCGAGAGAACGAAAGCAAGCGGGACGTGAGCCGCCGATGTCGCTACCATTACGGGCGGGCGCGATGTGCCTTTCCGCGGGCAGTTCAGGGCGTGCCGGGCGGCTGCCGATCAATCGCGTATTCGATTTCCACTCCCAATTCCACGCTTTTGGTGTGGGACAACTGGAATCCGAGATCAACCTCCCGGGCCCTCCTCGCCGTCGCCGGCATTGCGGAACCTGCCACGAGGCGCTGACTTGTTTGCTCCGGGTCCGTCCAAGTTTCGGTGAATCCGCGAACGTTCCCCAGCTTCACTCCCAGGGCGGCAGCGATGCGCACGGCCTTCGCTTTGGCCTCGGCGACGCACTCTTCCAGCAATTGGAGCCGCGCTTCTTTGTCATCCGGGTACCGCCAATCCAAGCGGTCCAGAATAACAACTTTTTGCGCACTGATTGCTCCCAGGATGCTGGCGAGCAACTCAAGGTCGGAACAGCGGATGCGCAGCGAGTAGGAAGCTGATGTGGACCTGCTCAGAACCCCGCTCGAACTCTCGACCTCGATACCCTGCAAAGACAGGTCAGCTTCGGTGATCCCTACATCCAGAAGTCCAGTCACGAGCTGGTTGACCTCCTTCGCCTTCCTGAGCGCAGCATTGCCGGTCACAAGCGTTGAGCCCTTGATGGTGACCCATATATCCGCCCCGTCGGCGCTCATCTCCGCATGGCGTGTGGCGGTGGTGGCAATCCTCGGCTTCTTCTTGAGTGCTTGTGCGAACTGGGGCGGCAGGTTCATGGCGTGGGTATAAACGAGCGATGTGCGCTTGTCCATCCGCAAGTCGGGGGATGCAGGTTGCCGAGGTTGCCATGCTGCCAGGAGCTTGGGCTATTGCCTAACCGGTTGGGAAAACCGTTGAATGCTGAGCCCGTTCCAGCGCTACGGTCTTGCTCGACCAGCCTTTGTCAGCGTCTTGACCAACTCCGTCAAGACTTCGCCTGCGGGGCCCGCGAGCACGAACTGCGCTTCATCGGTGAGCGGCGTGGGTTGCGGATTCACTTCCACGATCGTTGCCCCGTGGCGTCGCGCTTGGAACGGCAGGTCGGCGGCGGGGTAAACGAGCGCGGAGGTGCCGATGGAGAAGAGGACATCGCACGTCGCGCTGGCGCGGACTGCCGCTTCCAACTCCGCCTCCGGCATCGGCTCCTCAAACCAGACCACGTCCGGTCGCAGCCATCCACCGCAACGCGGGCAGCGAGGCGGGACTTCGCCATCGTCCTTCCATTCCGTGACCGGCGTGCCCTCGTCGAAGCATTTCGTCCGCGTGATGTTGCCGTGCAACTCGATGACGGTTCGGCTGCCCGCCCGTTGATGCAAGCCGTCCACGTTTTGCGTGATGAGGTGGAAGACGACCAACCGTTTCTCCAACTCCGCCAGAGCAAGGTGGCCGGCGTTGGGTTGAGCCTTGGCAACGAGTCCCCGCCGCCAGGCATACCATTCCCAAACGAGCTTCGGATTGCGACGGAATGCGCGCGGCGTGGCGAGATCTTCAGAGCGGAAGTTTGCCCACAACCCGGTCTGCGCGTCGCGGAACGTCGGCACGCCGCTCTCGGCCGAAATACCCGCGCCGGTGAGCACGGCCACGCTTTTTGACGTGGCGAGCTTCCGGATTAACTCGGCCGGAATAGTCATGCGCGATGCTGGCGACCTCAGTTCGCTTTGAGGGACGCCATATCAATGACGAAGCGGTATTTCACGTCCTGCTTGAGCATGCGGTCCCATGCCTCGTTGATCTTCTGGATCGGGATCAGCTCGATATCGGAGGTGATCTTGTGCTGCGCGCAGTAATCCAGCATCTCCTGCGTCTCCGCAATGCCGCCGATGCAAGAGCCTGAGAAGTTACGTCGCGGCAAGATCACGTTGAACGGATTCACGGGCAGGGGCTTCTCCGGCACGCCTACCAGAGCCAGCGTGCCGTCCAGTTTCAGGAGGCTCAGGTAGGCGTTGATGTCATGCTGCGCGGAAACCGCATCGAGGATGAAGTTGAGACTCGAAGCGTGCTTAGCCATCGCGGCGGGGTCTTTCGAAATCACGACCTCGTGCGCTCCCAGACGCAGGCCATCGGCAACTTTGCCGGGCGACGTGGTGAACAGGACGACATGAGCACCGAACGCGCGCGCAAACTTCACCGCCATGTGGCCCAAGCCGCCCAGGCCCACGATGCCGACCTTCTGGTTCGGGCCGACTTTCCAGTGCCGGAGTGGCGAGTAGGTCGTGATGCCGGCACACAGGAGCGGCGCGGTTGCGGCAAGATCCAGTCCCGCCGGCACGCGCAGCACGAACGCTTCATCTACCACGACGCTGGTGGAATAGCCCCCGTAGGTATGTCCACCGAGAAACTTGTCGTTGCCGTTGTAGGTGAATGTGGGGAAGGCGAGGCAAAACTGTTCAAGGCCAGCCTGACAATTGGCGCAGGTGCGACACGAATCCACCATGCAACCCACGGCGCTGAGATCGCCGACCTTGAACTTCGTGACCTTGTTGCCCACCCGCGTCACGCGGCCTACGATCTCATGGCCGGGAACACAGGGATACATCGTGCCGGGCCATTCGCCGCGGGCGGTGTGCAGGTCCGAGTGGCAGACTCCGCAGTAGAGGATTTCCATCTCCACGTCCGTGGGCGTGGGTTCACGGCGATCAATGGCGAGCGGGGCCAGGGCGGCCGACGCGCTCTGCATGGCGTAGGACTTAGCTTTGGTCGTATTCATGGTGTCAACATAGCCGGAGAGGCGGATTCGTCACGAGCGAAACGTGGAATCTCACGGAGCCGACCTTCAGCCCGGATGCAGCGCCGGCCAGACCGATGGAGGGGGGGCGCAAGAATACGCCATTCGGGGGATAGCCAGTGCCACGCGTTATGCGCTATACCGGTCGGCGAGATTCGATACTCACAACCAGAACCTGCGAACAGAGACTCCTATGACACGAACTTCCACTCGAAACCTCACCGCGGCCCTGCTGAGCCTGACGGCTGCGGGGTTGAACACCGTCAGCCAGGCGCAAACCCCAAACTTCATCGTGGACCAACTTGATACGGACACGGCCGGATCGTTTGTTACCTTGGGGGGCTGGGGGACGGCTTATGCCGCCGTCACCTGGGATGGCGCCGTGAACAAGACGACCACGCTCGCGCCCAACACGGCTGGCAGCGGTTCGGCCTCCTGGTCGATTGACTGGTCCGCAACCGCCTCGGGCGACCAAGTGATGGTGAACTATCGTTTCCCCAATAGCGCGGTGCTCGACTTGGTGAACTACACCAATATCAGTTTCGACGTCCGTTTTGATCCAGCCTCCACCACCGATGGCAAGGGCGGGTTTGGCGCCGTAGAAGTGGATTGGACGCCGCAGTCCGAAGGTTGGCCATCCACGGCGGCTGGGTCGGCCTTCTTTTACGCCACGAACACGGATTGGGTGCATGTGGAGATACCCTTTGATGCTTCCACGACGCCCAAACTGAGCGCGGTGACCCACGTCGGCTTCAAGATTCAGCAGAACCGGACGGGCGCGGCGCTGCCGGGCACGATGCTGTTTTGGATGGATAACGTGATTTTGCACGGTCGGGCAGCGACGGTACCGCCCCCGACGGTTTCCATTGCACCGGTAAAACCGCCTCCGGGTTTGATGGTGGTGGCGCCGGGCGGGGGCAACGGTTACCGGCGGAGCATGATCCGCACGCTGGATCCGGTGAGCGGGTCGCCCAACTACTCCTGGCTCGGATCGGGCAGCACGCCGGTGACGTATTCGCTCACGATCGCCAGCTATCCGGCGGGCTACAATTCCTTTCAATCGCACATCTTCCTGGTTCCCAACGGCGGGAATGACACCTCGGTGGATTGGAACGCTGCCTCGGTGATGGCGCTCGATATCCGCGACCAAGCGGATGGCAGCGGCGCCGCCGTCCTGCGGTACAAAACCAATCACACGAGCGCCAATGCCTCCGATTATCGCCCGGCAACGCTGGTTTGCCCGAGCGGCGTGCTCGGAACGTGGAGCATGACCTTCGTGAATGACACGAATGTGACGGTCACCGCGCCCAACGGAGCGAGCACCAACTTCGCGCTGCCGGAAGCCGCCGCCATGGAGTTCTACAATCCGCTGAGTGTGTACTTCGGCAATCAGCAGAACGGTGCCGGCAATGCAGGGAAGGCCGCGACATACTCGCGCGTGAAGGTTACGGGGGTGACCCAGTCGCCGGAGATTGACGAGACCTTTACCGGGCCGGACTTGAACCCGGACCCGGACAACGCGAAGTGGCGCGTGGTTTGCGATGTGCCGAGTTGTGTCTTCATCCTGCGTCCTGACCACAAGTGGTGGGCGAACTGGACGCTTCCGGATACGGGCTTTTCGCTGCAAGGCAGCCCGGACCTCTCGGCCGGTTCTTGGGTGACCGATCCCCAGTGGACCAATGTGGTGAATACGACGTTGGGAAATCGCATGCCGCTTCCCGAAAGCAGCCTGCCTGCGGCGGGGAAGAGCTTCTTCCGCATGATGAAACCGGGGGCGTGACGCTTGGGTGACTGAATGGGTTGAACGAACACGCAAGGGCATCCCCTCAAAAGGATGCCCTTGCCCCTCTTCCGGGCAGCTTTTCCGGCGTGAGCGCACGGGGCGGCATGTTCTACACTCGGGCCATGCGTTGGAACTCAACTGACAGGCGGGCCAGACTGGGTGCAGTCGCGGGCCTGTTGCTGGCGGTTGCGTGGTCCGCCGACACCTTGGCTGCTGAGGCTGTGGTGACCAACCTGCATGACTTCCAACAAATGGCGGCTGTGGAGCAGCGCGTTACCGCAGCGGTCAAGTTACGGGGTGTCGTTTGTTGGGCCAGCCCCGGAAGGGATCAGGTTGTTTTCCAGGACGATTCGGGCGTCGCGTTATTGGAAGTAGACCCGCAAGGTCCCGCGATACGTCGCGGCGACGTGGTGACCGTGGAAGGCAATTGCACCGGGATCGGCGGTGGCGAAGGCTTCCGGATTGGGAAAGCGCTGGTCGTGAATAACGATCGCTTGCACCCCTGGCAGGAAAGGTCCGGGGAAGTGTTACTGAGCCAGGGGAGGCATCCGTTCCAAGTGGGGTGGTTCGGCCGGGGTGGCACCAACGCGTTGCGTGTGTTCATCGCTGGTCCCGGCTTGCCGCGGCAGGAGATTCCTGAGTCCGCGTTGTTTCAGGCGGCGGTGTCTTCCGGCGAGGTGTCGCCTGTGCTGTCTCCCGGCGTGCGGTGGCGTAGCTACGAAGGTGCATGGTGGCAGATTCCCGATTTCGACCGGCTGCGTCCGAGCAAGGAAGGGATCGCATCCAAACTCGATCTAGCCGTGCGGAGTCGGGATGAATACGTGGCGGTTTCATTTGACGGTTGGTTGGAGGCGTTTCAAGCCGGTGTTTACACCTTCACCACGGCATCCGCCGGAGGGAGTCACCTGTTTGTCGGCCTGCCGCAGGTACAAGTAGTCGGGAAGATGGCGCAGCCGGCGGCGCGGCGCGTGAGTTTGGGACAGGTGCTTCCACCGGAGCCGGCCGGCTTCTGGGCTGAGGTCGAGGGCACGGTGGATTTTCTCAGCCGGCAGGAGGTGGGCGGTTTCAACTTGGCGGTGAGTTCAGGGACGGGACGGCTGCGGGTCCGGATTGCTGACGGCACGGACGCTTCGCCGGAGCTGGCGCCCGGCAGCCGCATCCGCTTGACGGGTGTTGGCTGGAGTGCTTCCACTTTGGACGAGCAACGAATTGCCGGAGTGTTTTGGGTGCCGGATGCGCAGCATATTGAGGTTCTGGCTGGCGCGCCGCAGCCGCCTGTCGGGGGCGCCGAGATGGAATCGAGCCAACTGCCAACGCTGACCCGCGTCGCCGAGGTCAAGCACCTGAAGCGCGAAGAAGCGATGCGTGGTTATCCGGTGCGAGTTCGCGGAGTCGTGACCTGGTCGGATCGGTCTGCCGTAGTTTTGCAGGACACGACGTCAGGCATTTTCGTGGATCAGGTGGATCTGGACGACAGCTACCATTTGCGTTTGGGCGAACTCTGGGAAGTGGAAGGGGTAACGGTGGCGCAGTTCTCGCCCATGATCCTGGCAAAGCGGGTAACACAGTTGGGCCGGGGCGTGATGCCCGAGCCCGTGCAGCCGACTTGGGACCAGTTGATGAATGGGAGTCTCGACACCCATTACGTCGAACTGCGGGGCATCGCCACGGCCGTGGAATCGAACCGCGTAACCCTGCTGACCAGCGGGGGCAAGATTCAGGCGCAACTGTCGGAGACTCCGCCAGCGGAAATCCAGCGGCACGAAGGCGCGCTGGTCCGTATCCGGGGATGTTTGTGGGCGGTGAAGGATGAAGTCACGCACGTCTTCAGAATTGGCGAGGTGCAGATCCACGCGGCGACGATCAACGTGGATGAACCGCCGCCGGCGTATCCCTTTTCCGCGCCGCTCAAGCGGGCGGCGGAGTTGCTGCTCTTCGACGCGCAGGCGGCGATGCTGAAGCAGGTGAAAGTCGCTGGGCAGGTGGTTCACATTCGCGCAAGCGAGCATTACCTCATGGATGGCACGAACGGATTGCGGTTTGTGCCGCGCGCCGCGGTTCGGTTGGATGTGGGCGACCTCGTGGAGGTGGTTGGCTTTCCCGAACTGGGCGGTCCCTCGCCGGTGTTGCGCGAGGCCTTGGTGCAACAAACCGGTCGCGCCGAGTTGCCAAACCCGCTGAAGCTTTCCGATGAACCCTGGCCAGTCGGTGATCTGGATGCGACGCGTGTCCGGACCGAGGCGTTGCTGCTGAACCTGAGCAAGGATCAGCAGGACCAGGTGTTCGGGCTTCAGGCGGGGCCGCATGTGTTTGTGGCCCGGCTGCCGGTCAAGGACGCGGCGGGGCCATTCCCGGTGGGCAGCCGGCTGGAGTTGACGGGCACTTTCGCCGGGCGGATGGGTGACCGGTCCTCGGGAAGGGAGGTGGCTTCCTTCGAACTGCTGCTCAACTCGCCCGCCGATGTGCGCCTGCTGGCGCGTCCGGTGTGGTCCACACTCCGCAGGATGATCATTATCGTCGGCGTGTTGGTTGGCGTGCTCTTGGCGGCCCTGGTTTGGATCACGATGTTGCGCAAGCAGGTGGACCAGAGAAGTGCCCAGCTCCGCGTCGAGATTCAGGAGCGCGAACGGGCGGAGAAGATGCGCGCCATCGAGGCCGAGCGCTCGCGCATCGCGCGCGATTTGCACGACGATTTGGGATCCAGTCTGACCGAGATCAGCCTGCTGGCGGACGCGGGACTGGGGCACCCGCCCTCGCCGGAGCGCGCGGTGGGGCGATTTCGTTCCATCGCGGCAAAAGCCCGCGCCCTAGTTCAGGCTTTGGATGTGATCGTGTGGCTGGTGAACCCGAGCAAGGATGCCCTGCCGTTTCTGGTCGGCTACCTGGGCAGCTACGCGGAGGAGTTTCTGGGGGCGTCGGGGATTGGTTGCCGGCTGAAGATTCCGATGGACATGCCGGCGCTGCGGCTCAACGCCGACGTGCGTCACAACCTGTTCCTCGCGGTCAAGGAAGTGCTCCATAACGTCGTGCGCCATGCCCACGCCAGCGAGGTGCGTGTGACCTTCGCGTTGCGTGACGGCGTGCTGGAGATTGCGATCGCGGACAACGGGCAAGGCTTTGATCCGGTTGCGCCGGTCGAAGGTAATGGGTTGGCCAACTTGCGCCAGCGGTTGGTCGGTATCGGCGGGCGCTGCGAGATTCAGGCCCAACCGGGCACCGGCGCAACCGTCCGACTGGTGCTACCCTTGCCGGCCAGCCCGCAATCCGCATGAGGTCGTTATGATTACGGTGGCCATAGTCGAAGATAACCAGACGGTGCGTCAGACCCTCGGCGAACTCATCGAGGCCACGCCCGGTTACCGGTGTGTTTGCACCTGCGCCACGGCGAAAGAGGCGATGGTGGAGATTCCGCGGCTCAAGCCGGAAGTCGTGCTGATGGATATCCACCTGCCCGGCGAATCGGGCATCTCTTGCACGGCGCGATTGAAGGCGAAGATGCCCGAGCTGCAAGTCATCATCCTCACGGTCTACAAAGACACGGAACTGATCTTGCGTGCGCTGAAGGCGGGGGCGAGCGGGTATTTGCTGAAGCGGGCCCAAACCGATGAAGTCCTGCGGGCCATCGCCGAGGTGCGTTCCGGCGGCGCGCCGATGACTGGCGAGATTGCCCGCCTCGTCGTGCAATCCTTTCAAGCCCAACCGGCGAGCGACCTGGAAGAGCAGGGGCTTTCCCGGCGTGAGACGGAAATCCTGAACCTGCTCTCCGAGGGAATCACGAACAAGGAAATCGCCCTCCGTTTGGGCATCAGCGCAGAAACTGTGCGCACGCACCTGGGGCGAATTTACGAGAAGCTCCATGTGCAGGGGCGGACCGAGGCGGTCACAAAGTATTTGAAAGCAGGCGGCAATGCGTAGGAACTCGGAACTCGGATGTTGTTTCAGAAACGCGGTGGTTGTGCTTGGAACTGCGGCTGCCATGGTTGCAAAAGCTGGCCTTCAAGTCAGTCCGCTGAATCCCGGCCAACCGTGGCAACGAATGGAGTTCCAGATCACCGGAGTTCCGACCGCCGCCAATCCGTTTGATCCCGATCTGGTCCGCGTGGAGGGCGTGTTCGTCTCGCCTGCGGGACAGACCAGTTCCGTGCCGGCGTTCTGGTATCAAGGCTATCAGCGGCGACTCTCAGGCGGGAGCGAAGTGCTGAGCACGGTTGGGGCGGGTGAATGGCGACTGCGATTCACACCGCGCGGGACCGGGAGACACACGGTCACCGTCTCCGTTTTTACCAACGGCGTGCCGTGCGGTACGCCTACCGCCACGAATTTCATCGTCGCAGGAAATGCCCTGGCTCGCAGCGGCTATGTGCGAGTGAACGCCGCGAAGCAGTATTTTGAAACCGGCGATGGCCAGGCATTGCCGCTCATCGGCGCGAACGTTTGCTGGCACGGGGCACGCGGCACGTTCGATTACGACGATTGGTTCGCTGCCATGCAGGCTGCCGGCGAAAACTATGCTCGCCTGTGGATGTGCCCGTGGGCGTTCGGGCTCGAAACCGACGCGACCTCGCTGAACCGTTACCGTCTGGATCGCGCCTGGCAACTGGATTACGTCCTGCAACTCGCCGAGCAGCGCAGCATCTATCTGGAGTTGTGCCTCGACTACCACGGCATGTTCGCCGTCGAGCCGGACTACTGGGGGGGTAACAACTACTGGCCCAAGAATCCCTACAACGTGACAAACGGCGGCCCTTGCACCGTCCCGAACGCCTTCTTCACGAACGCCATGGCCCAAGCCACGTACCAGAAGCGGCTGCGTTATCTGGTATCACGCTACGGCTACAGCCCGAACCTGCTTGCGTGGCAGTTCTTCAACGAGATCGACAACGTCTATTCGCTGCTCATCGCCACCAATGTCGCTGCCTGGCATGCGACCATGGGCAACTGGGTGCGGACGAACGACCCGTTCGGGCATCTGCTGACCACGAGTTTCACGTCGGCCGAGCCGCACGCGGAGATGTGGTGTCTGCCGCAGATGGATTACGTCTGCGTTCATTCCTATGGTGCTGCCCGACCGGCGAATGCGTTCAACACTACTGTGCAAAGCCTTCGACAGAAATATGGTAAGCCCGTGCTGGTGGACGAATATGGCACCAGTTGGCAGGGATGGAACAAGGCCGCCGACCCCTATCTGCGCGGCCTTCGGCAGGGCGTTTGGGGCGGAGCGCTTAGCGGTTCGGTGGGCACAGCGATGTCGTGGTGGTGGGAGAACCTCCACGGCGAGAATGTCTATCCGACTTACGCCGCGTTGGGGAAGATTCTGAATCGCACCGGTTGGGGGCGCGGCGACTGGACGAATCTGGTGTTCAGCGCTTCGCTGACGCCGCCGGCGGTCGTGGGTGATTTGCTGGCGAACGGTCCGCCATTCACCGTCACGCTGCCGTTGTCCACCGGCTGGGGAACAATGCTGCCGGGCCAGCTCGCCGTGCCCAACGCCGGAGCGGCTAGCTATTCCGCGAGCGCGCTCAACAGCTTTGTTCACGGCACGTCGCACGCGGATTTGAAGATTCCCTTCCGCCTCCATGCTTGGTTCACCAACAACGCCCGGCTGGTGATGCACCTGAACTCCGTCTCCTGGAACTCTTCGCTCACGGTGCGCGTGGATGGCTCGCAGCTTTACCGGACGAACCTGCCGAACTTGGACGGCGGTTACTCGGTGAACAACGAGTACAACCTCGACCTCGCTGTGAACTTACCGGCCGGCCGCCGACTCGTCGAAATCGTCAATCTGGGCGCGGACTGGTTCTATCTTGATTGGGTGCGCTTGGAGCAGGTGTTACCGGCCGTCTACACGAACGACTGGCAGCCGCCTTGCGAGGCGATTGGCCTCAGTGGTTCGCGCGAGGCGTTGCTCTACGTCGTGGCGCCCGGCACTGCCTTTCCCGGCAGCGCCACGAACGCCTCGTTGCCCCTGCAGCAAGGCCAGACCGTCACGATCACCAACTGGCCCGCGGGCGAGTTCTTCGCGGAATGGTACGATCCGTCTTCTGCCGCTCTGGCCGGACGCAGTCATACTACCACGACCAACGGTGCGCTGGTTTTGCCTCTGCCGGATTTTCAGGCGGACTTGGCGGGCATCCTCTATGGACGGGCGAGATTAATTCCGTGTGGCGTTCTGCCCACCGGTGACTTTCAGTTCCAAATTGATTCTGAAACCGGCGGCCGCTACGGGATCGAAGTCTCAACCAACTTGGATCAGTGGCTCCCGTTTTGTCTTCTCACCAATGCCACCGGAACGAGCCTTCTGACCGACCCCGGCGCGGCCCGCGCACCGTTGAAGTTCTATCGCGCCCGGCAGCAGCCTTGAATTGTGGCTTGCCTCCGGGCGGCCGATTTCGGTTTGCTGAGCGCATGAAGCCGTTCATCCACGACGATTTCCTGTTGAGTACGCGCACTGCGCGCCGCCTTTTTCATCGCTTCGCCGAGGCGGAGCCGATCTGTGATTACCATTGCCATCTCCCGCCCAAGGACGTGGCGGAGAACCGGAAGTTCAACAACCTCTTTGAAATCTGGCTGGAGGGTGATCACTACAAGTGGCGCGCCATGCGGTCCAACGGCGTTTCCGAACGCTTCTGCACCGGCGACGCCACGCCGTTCGAGAAATTCATAGCCTGGGCCAAAACCGTGCCCCATACCCTCCGCAACCCGCTCTACCATTGGACCCACCTCGAACTGAAGCGCTACTTCGGCATCAACGATCTGCTCGACGAGAGTACTGCGAAGAAGGTGTGGGACCGCGCGAATGCCAAACTCGCCACGACGGGACTCACCGCGCATGGCATCCTGAAGAGTTTCAAGGTGAAGGCGGTGGGAACTACGGACGATCCCACGGACGACCTCAAGCACCACGCACTCATTGCCAGGTCCTCACTCGAAACGAAAGTCCTGCCGACGTTCCGTCCGGACAAGGCCCTGGCCGTCCACCAAACTGCGGCGTGGAACGCCTGGGTGGACAAACTCGCCGCCGCGGCGGATGTGGACATCCGGTCGCTGGATGTGCTGCTAGCCGCGCTGAAGCGTCGCCACGATTTCTTTGCCGAGATGGGCGCGCGGATGACCGACCACGGATTGGAGCAGGCGTTTGCCGACTTCTGCTCCGACGCCGAGGCGAAGGCCATCTTCCGCAAGGCTCGCGCCGGCAAGCCCGTTTCGCTGAAGGAACGCAACCAGTTCGCCACCTTCATCATGCTCTTTGTGGGCCGACTCAACGCGGAAAAGGGTTGGGTCATGCAACTGCACCTTGGCGCGCAGCGCAATAACAACACCCGCCTCCTGAAGCAGCTTGGGCCGGACACTGGGTTCGATTCCGCGGGCGACTTCTCGCAAACCCGCGCTTTAGCGGCGTTCCTCGACCGTCTCGATTCCGAGAACGCCCTGCCGCGGACGATCCTTTACAACCTCAATCCGGCGGACAACTACGCGTTCGCTACGATGCTGGGCAATTTCCAGGACGGCACTATCCCGGGCAAGATTCAGTTCGGCAGCGGTTGGTGGTTCCTGGATCAGAAGGAAGGTATGGAATGGCAGATGAACGCGTTGTCGAATCTAGGTCTGCTCTCTCGGTTTGTGGGCATGATTACTGACTCGCGCTCCTTCATGTCGTATCCACGCCACGAGTATTTCCGCCGGACGCTCTGCAATCTGATCGGGCGCGATGTGGAGAACGGCGAACTGCCGGCAGACGAGGCGCTGCTGGGCCCGATGATCCGCAACATCTGCTACGGCAACGCGCGGCAATACATCGGGTTGGACGCTACCTGAACGTGCCCTCGGTTAGGGGGTATCTGTCCCGTCGGCCGTGTGATCAGGCCTGCGCGTTGAGTGTGGCCTAACTTGAGGCGAGTGTTCTGCGGGAGAACGTGGAGAGCATGGCGGCGTACAGCAGAAACAGGAAGAGAATGGAATTAACCTGTAACGGGAAATCCCATCGCGCATGGAGCAGGCAACCGCCGAGGGCCGTCCAAATCAGCAGGAGCAACCGCCAGCCGGTGGGGATTCCACCGGGCAGAAAGTAGCGCGCCAGGACCGCAAGCGCTGCCAACGCGATCAGCCCACTGCCCACCCAGCCGAAGGTGACGCGGGTCTCCAGCCAGTCGTTATGCAGTTGCGCCGGCCAGTATTCATTGCTGGATGAGCGATAGAGTTGGAATACCGGATCCAATGTGCCCGGGCCCGTGCCGAACACAGGGTAGTCCTGAGCTATCTGCCGCGCGGTGTCGAACATCTTTTCCCGCTGAGTAAGTCCGTCATCGAACTGTTTCATGCGTTCTGCCAGTTTTTCCCCGCCCAGTCGCCACCCTAACCAGAGCGCGCCGCCGAAGAACAGAAGCACACCCAAACGTGGCAGAATGCTGCGATGCCGGAGCCCGATCCAGAGAATGATCAGGCTGACCACCATGAGCGCGGTGGAAACGATGGCACTGGCGCGGCTGAGCGATAGAATCGGCGCCGCAGACATCAGCAGCACGCCCGGCAGGAGGACATGATGGCGGTTGCGCCGCCACCAGCCGCGTTTTGGCTGGCGCGCACGGACCTCGTGCCGCAGTCGCCACCAAAGGCCAAGCGCCACTGGCCAGATAAGGTTCAAGTACTGTGCGCCGTTTGACCGGTAGTTGAACGGTCCCCATTGGGCGTCAGCCTCAGCGTTGAGGCGCGGTCGTAAGAGCCAGAGCAACTTGTCCGTCCCGCTCAAGCGTTGGATGAGTCCCTCGGCGGCGAGCAGCACGCCGTTGATGCTGATCACCCACAGCAGCAACCGCAGCCGCGCCGGCAACATCAACCCTGGCAGCTCGTGGTTTGAGCCGGGCCGAACGTGGCGGTGGTCAGAAGTCGCCTTGCCGAGCAACCAATCCCGCGCGGCCCAAAAGGAACAAGCCAGGGCCAGGTAGTTAAAAACGAGTTTCCAGGTTCGGTCTGCGTCATAGCTGTGCGGCAGCCAACGGATGAAATCCCGGTACGCAAAAGTGCCGCGGACCTCGTCATACACCGCCCGGGCGTTGAGCGCCGAGACAGCACAGTAGGCTAGGATTGCGACCGTGACGATTGCCAGCAGGGCAGTCAGGCCGCGCGTCACCTGCATACCAGGCGAGGAGTGGTTTCCCGGATCATCCCAACGCGGCGGCTGGTAGTGCCAGAACCGGCGGATGAAACACTTGAGTGCGAGTAACAGTCCGAGGGCGTAACCCGCGAGGTTCATCGTGAGAATCGCCCACCACGGCGTGCCGCCGAAGGCCCAGGGCGAGAACCCCAGCATCGCGCACAACAACAGGCCTGAAGCATCGTCGCACCGCTGGTGGAACAGGGCCACTCGAAGCGACGCTTGGCGAGATGTGGGAGCGATGACAGGGTCGGACATCGCGGCGCATTCAACTACCCCGCGCGATGCCCGACAAGTCAATTGCATCGCGGGGTGCTCGCGCTGCTTGCGGAATCAAGCCGCGTTGGCGCGATACCAATCGAACGCCACCTCCAACCCTTCCTCCAGTCGGTGAGTGGGTGCGTAGCCCAGCAGGCGCACGGCTTTGCCCGTATCCGCCAGCGAATGACGGACATCTCCGGCCCGGAAGTCGGCATAGACCGGTTGTTGCTCCGGCAATGACGGATCCCGCTGGCGCAAGCCGGCTTGCAGCGCGCGAAACAACTCGTTCAACGTGGTACGCTGGCCCAAGGCGATGTTGTAAACTTGGTTGACGGCCGCCGGGGTTGTCGTGGTGGCGGCTAGCAAGTTTGCCTGGACGACATTGGCGATGTAGCAGAAATCCCGGCTGGTTTCGCCGTCGCCGTTGATTTGCACCGGCTCACGATGCAATAGGGCGGCGATCCATTTCGGGATGACGGCCGCATAGGCACCGTTGGGGTCTTGCCGTGGCCCGAAGACGTTGAAGTAACGCAGGCCGATGCTTTCAACGCCGTAGGCCTCCGCACAGACCGCGGCATAGACCTCGTTCATCGCCTTCGTTGCGGCGTAGGGGGAAAGCGCGCGGCCGGTCTGTTCCTCCACTTTCGGCAGCCCCGGGTGATCCCCATAGACCGCACTGCTGGAGGCATAGACGAAGCGTTTCACCTTTGCATCGCGGGTGGCCAACAACATTTGGAGGAAACCAGTGACATTCGCGGTATGGCTGGCCAGCGGCTCGGCGATGGATCGTGGCACGCTGCCCAGCGCAGCTTGGTGAAGGACGTAATCCACTCCCGAGCAGGCGGCCTGGCAGGCGGCCGCGTCGGCAATGTCGCCCTCGATGAAGCGGAATTGGCCTCGGCACGATTCCGGAACCGCAGCAAGCGCTTGGTCCAGATTCGATCGCTTGCCGGTGTCAAAGTTATCGAGGCCCACGACGCGTTGCCCCAACCTTAAGAGAGTCTCCAGTAGGTTCGAGCCAATGAACCCTGCCACGCCCGTGACCAGCCAGGTGCGGGGCGCAGCCTTCAATCCGGATTGCAGATGATCGTAAGCCGTCATGCGTACCTTTTCGCAGCGTTCGGGGGGAGATTCGCCGAAAGGTGAGCGGCACAAAAGAAGTTTGTGAGGCATTCCTGGAAAACGTTCTTGAAAAGCCATTGACGCCGCGGCAAACCCCTGCTATACAACAACCAGTTTAAGTCACCAGAAAGGTGAAACCATCATGAAATGCGCACGTTCTAAATCGTTGATCGTTCTCGCCGCGCTTGGCCTCGGCGTCTCTACTGTTCTCGCTTCGACGGCGCCTGATCTGGCGGCGGCTCGCAAGGCGTTGCGGAGTCTGCCCGCGATCGAGTTGCCGGCCCAGGCTGCTCAACTCGTGGCCCAGGTGAAACCGGAGGACCGCGAAGTGGTCGCGGCAACTGTGATTACGGCGGCCTTGGACGTGCGCCCGACCTCTACTCTGTCCGTTGTGGGGGCGATTGCGCGTCAATCGCCGGAAGCGGCTGCGGCTGTGGCCGTCAAGGCTGCCGCGCTCCAGCCAAAGAGCTTGGCTGAAATTGCCGCGGCTGCTGCCGCTGCAGCGCCAGAGCAGGCGGGAAAGATCGTGGAGGCGCTTTGCAAGGCCAAACCCGCGTCGTACGCGGTGATTGCCAGCAGCGTGGGCAAGGCCGTGCCGACAGCGGCGAAGCAGATCGTAGCCGCGGTCAAAACCGCCATTCCTTCCGTGAAACCTTTCGTTGACCGTGCCACGAACGATCTCGCGCAGGATGCAACCGTTGCGGCGATCATGCTGCGGGCGCAGATGCTGCAGGCGAGCGATCCTGCGACTGCGCGGGCGCTGGCGAGTGCGTCTCCCGCTCCGCTCGGTCCGCCCACTGTGGGTGATCCATTTGTGCCGTCGGGAGACGAAGGCGGCCCGTCCGTGATCTATACGCCCGGTTCGACTCGCACCGTGCCGGAAGGCGGCGATCGCGATTATTCCACGCCGTAAGTTCAGTTTTTCTCTGACCCGCCCTCCGTTTGTGGGGGGGCGGGTTTTTTGCGTACAAACGGGACTCACTTTGGTGAGTGAAGCGGGGAGAGCAGAGGCTTGTTCAGACGCAGAACAGGGTGGGACGTTGATCTGGCGCGGCTTTTGCGGGTGAGGCCGCAAGTTGAAGCGGGCCGCGAAGAAGAGCCGCAGCTATCGGGCGACCTCGATCCGACTCCCGGCTTCGCGCCGAAACTGAGCCGGCGTTTTGCCCTGCCTTGTGCGGAAGACGGCCCCGAGATACTCCTGATGTTTGAAGCCCGCCTGCTCCGCCACGTCTATCAGCGGCAGTTCTGTCTCCGCCAACAACTCGCACGCTCGCTTGAGCCGGGTATCGAGGAGGGCCTCGTGGACGGTCTTTTGCAGTAGCTTGCCGAAGCGCCTTTGTAGAACACTGCGAGAAAGGCCGGCCGCGGCGGCGACGTCGTCCACGTTGACGCCTTGGCAGGCCCGCTCCCGGATGAATTGCAGGGCTCGGGCCACGTTTCGATCTTCCACCGCCAGCACGTCGCTGGACTGACGCGTTTTCATGCCACCGGGCGCGATGAGCACGGGAGTTGTCGGTGCGCGATCTCCGGCCATCATCCGGTCCAGCAACGCTGCGGCTTCATAGCCCACTTGGTTATGTGCAGGCCAGACGCTCGACAGCGGTGGGTTGGCGATTTCGCACAAGGCTTCATCGTTGTCCACGCCCACCACGGCGACTTCGTCCGGCACGGCCACGCCGGCGCGCCGGCAGGCTTCGAGGAAGTCCAGTCCGCGCTGATCGCTGCATACCATGACGCCCGCAGGCTTGGGTAACCCGAGAATCCACTGGGCCAGTTTGTTCTCACGATCGTCCCAAGAAGCTTGAGAACGATCATGCCGAGGCTGCTCGAATACGGTCAGCGTGCGTGCCGCGCCCCGAAGGCAATCGCGAAAGCAGTCTCGTCGCCGTGCCGACCAGTTCTCGCCAGACAAGCCATAAAAACCGAAATGCTGAAAGCCGCGTTCGCGCAGGTGCTCGGCTGCCAGCCGGGCAATTTCGCGGTCGTCCACGTGAACCAGCGGGATGCCCGCCTCCGGTACCAGGCCGAGCACGTCCACTACCGGCAGCCCGGTCCGCCTGACGAGATCGGCGATCTGGCGATTCTGGACGCGGGCGATGATGCCGTCGCCGTGCCAAGTGGCGAGCCAGCGGGGGCCGGATTCCTCCAAACCGCGCGGCTCGTGAAACAGCGCCCAAGAGCGTCGTTCCCGTGCGTAGCGCCCAATGCCCCGCAAGATGTCCCGTCCCGAGGCGAGCGAGGTCTCCACCAGCAGCGCCACTTGGCGATAACCCTCGACGGTTGGAGGGGGCGGCGCTGCCAGCGCGGTTTCTGGCTTCGGCTTGGGCATCGTTGATTGTGGCCAGCCGCTGGGACACGCCTGAAACGGCGTCTGCCTGAACCGGCTGGCGACGGTCTCACAGGAGTACCGTTAACGCCGCGGCCCTGTCGAGGAGGAATGTGACCGGATCTCTTCAGAGAAAGACCGGCGGCCTACTTACCAGCGGCGACGCGCTTCTCTAGAGTTGTCCACGTGAAGCCGGGCCGGTGAATGATTTCCGGGACGACTGTCGGAAAACCCGGAGACGATTAACATGAGTGCAACAGACCGAGATTTTTCTGGCGCAGGCGTGGGGATGCCGGTACAAGAAAGGCTTCAAGGAGGTTTGTTTGAGGACTAACTGGTTCGGCGGGGCCGCTCAATTTCGGGCGGCCTCGCCTGTTTTATGGGACGAACGGGCGACCTCGAAGGTTTCAAAAGCTTGACGCCACCGGCCCATTCGCGGACAACATCACCCAGATTCAGCGACATCAGCTAAACCACGACCTATGCAAGTAACCCTCACCTGGCTCGACTACTTCATCCTGCTCGCCTACACGGGCTTCGTCATCGGCATCGGCTTCGCCCTGCGGAAATACATGAAGAGCTCCTCGGACTTCCTCACGTCCGGCCGCTCGATTCCGACGTGGGTGACCGGCTTGGCCTTTATTTCGGCGAACTTGGGCGCGCTCGAACTCGTCGGCATGGCGGCCAGCGGCGCGAAATACGGCATCGCCACCGCGCACTTCTACTGGGTGGGCGCGATCCCGGCCATGATCTTCCTCGCGGTCTTCATGATGCCGTTCTACTACGGCTCGAAGGCGCGCTCTGTCCCGGAATACCTCAAGATGCGGTTTGACGAGCGGGTGCGGGCGCTGAACTCGGTCGCGTTCGCCGTGATGACGGTTTTCGCGTCGGGCATTTCGATGAACGCGCTGGCCAAGCTGCTCAACCAGCTCCTCGGCTGGAATTACCACATCGCGCTGTGGATTTGCTCGGGCGTGGTGTTGATGTATGTGCTCAAAGGCGGCCTGACCTCCGCCATCTACACCGAGGTGCTTCAGTTCTTCATGATCGTGCTCGGCTTCGCGCCGGTGGTTTACCTCGGCCTGAAAGATGTCGGCGGCTGGGGCTCGATGAACAAGGCGCTGGAAGGCGTTGCTGTGAATCCTGCGGCGTTGAGTTTGAAGGACGCCGGCACGACCTACGCGCCGGATGCCTGGTCCAGTGCCTGGAAACCGCTGCTGGCCGGCCCGGCGAACAACCCGATGGGCGTGGACTGGTTCGCGATGGTCTTCGGTCTCGGCTTCGTGCTGTCGTTTGGCTACTGGTGTACGAACTTCCTCGTGGTGCAGCGCGCGATGGCCGCCAAGAACATGACCGCCGCTCGCAACACGCCGCTTGTGGCTGCCGTGCCGAAGATGATCTTCCCGCTGCTGGTCATCGTGCCCGGCATGATCGCCATCGCGCTGACTTCAATCCCCAGCAAGAACTACCGAATCCCGCCGCCGATCATCGCGGAGGAAGCCTACGCCAAGGCCGTCGCTGCCGTGAAAGCCGGCAGCCCCGCTGAAACACCAGCCACCGTTGCCGCCGTGGGTGAGGCGCTGGGCAAGAAGATCAGCGCGGAGAAAGTGACTGCGTTGATCGCCGCCAACGCCGCCAAGACCATGCCCGATGCGGACATCAAGCAGGGCCTCTACAACAGCGTCGCCGAATACGACTACGACGGCGTGATCCTCTCGCTGGTGAAGAAATACTGCCCGCCCGGTTTGCTGGGCCTGGCGCTCACGGCCTTGCTTGCCTCGTTCATGTCGGGTATGGCCGGCAACGTCACGGCTTTTAACACAGTCTGGACCTACGATCTCTACCAGGCCTACATCGCGCCGAAGAAGAGCGACAACCACTACTTCTGGATGGGCCAGGCCGCGACGGTAGTCGGCATTCTCGTGAGCATCGGGGCGGCGTACTTCGCTTCGATGTATAACAATGCGATGGACATCATCCAGCTCGTCTTTGGTTTCGTGAACGCGCCGCTGTTCGCGACCTTCATCCTGGCGATGTTCTGGGCGCGGACCACCGGCACGGGAGCGTTCCTCGGCCTGTTTGGCGGTATTGGCGCTTCGGCGCTCTTCCATGCCTTGACCATCGCCGCCGGCAACGCACCGGGCGTCAAGGGCGGTTATCTCGGCGTCGTCTCGAAGTTCCCCAGCGAAATGGCGCAGAACTTCTGGCTCGCCAGCTTCGCCTTCATCGTGTGCTTTGTGCTGACCTTCGTCATCTCGCTGGCGACAAAACGCACCAAGACCGACGAAGAATTGAAGGGCTTGGTTTATTCGCTCACGCCCAAGATCAAGGACGAAGGCACGGCGTGGTACATGCGCCCCGCCGTCGTGGGCATCGTGCTGCTCATCTGCTGCGTCATCCTGAACATCATTTTCTGGTAAACCCTCGAACCGAAAGGAAATCACTTTATGGGTCTCGATATTCGCTGGCCGATCGGCCTCATGTTCTCGCTCGTCGGGTTGCTGATGACCATCTTTGGCTTTGCCACCAAGGGCGACGCCGAGATGTATCACCGCTCGCTCGACATCAACATCAACCTGATCTGGGGCATCATCCTGCTCGTTTTTGGCGGCTTCATGCTCGCCATGGCCATGTTCAACAAGGACGACGCCGGCAAGCCCAAGGGAGTCATGGTCCCGCACCGGATGACGTCGTGGAACGGCTGGAACACGGCGCTCTGCTGGGGCCTCGTCGAGTCCGACGTCAGCC
>CAZWJC010000075.1:0-25664 GCA_964634255.1 uncultured Verrucomicrobiota bacterium
CCCCCAGTTCTGAGACTCCACCGAGAATAGCGACGAACCGGATTTGGTTTCATAAGGTGTTGACTTGTTGTCAGTGGTCAGTGGTCAGTGGTCCGCCAGTGCTTCACGGCTGGCGCACGCGGAAGAAGCGGTGTGACGAATCGGTGGCGCGCGTGGCGAAACCCATCAAGCCGCCGTTGCCAACCATGTCGGTGTAGAAGAGCCAGTTGGTCGTCGTCAGGTCGTCGTTGAATTGCACCGTGTAGCTGCGGTTGCTCACCGTGGCGAAGGTGAAGACGAGGTTTCCGTTCGACCACGCCGGCCCCAGGATTCTCAAGCTCAATGACGGCGCTTTGCCCGCGCTCCCGGCGGCGTGGATAGCGGCGACCTCATCCGAGCTGAGTGCGCGATTGTAAACGGAGAGTTCATCCATCAGGCCATCGAGGTAAGCAGTCTCATGCCGGCCATCCGTGTGCGGCACGAACGCCTTGCCGACCCAGAAAGGCGAGAGGTTGCCCAAGGTCTTGCCAGCGTAGTACTCCTGGGAATGGAGTTGCCCATTCCAATAGACCTTGGCTTTCTCGCCATCGTAGGTGACCGCCACGTGTTCCCAAGTGCCGACACCAAACGGAATGAAGGAATGAAGGTCGCAATGCGTGGCGTCGTCCCAGACGGCAGTGAAGCGGAACGAGCCGTAGCTGGTTTCGTTGCCGGCGTAAAACCAGTATTCCCCTGGGATGCAATCGGGGGACTGGCTTTCACACGGCTGGCAGAACGTCGGCGTGTAAGAACCGTGCGTGAAGCGGCGCACCTGCATCCACCACTCGAAGGAGAAGTCCCCCGAGTTGGTCAGGACCGGCGGCATGACGAGCCACGTGTCCGCGCCATTGAAGCTGAACGCCTGGCCCACCTTGCCCGGTGCATATCCGACGGCACCCTGCGGCGAGCCATGGTTCGAGCCGACAAGGTCGAGCGCGGCGTTCTCCGCCGGCCACCAGTTCATCAACCCGGCCGGTGCGGGGAACGGCGGCTTGCACTTGCCCGCACTGCCGGCCGCATGAATCGCGGCAACCTCGCTGGCAGTGAGCGGTCGGTCGTAGATGCAGAGTTCATCAATCTCTTTCACGCCCTCTGCCAACGCCGTTTCGCGCACGATCGCGCCGCCAGCCATGACGTTGACGTTGGGCGCGTGGCCGAAGAAGCGGTCGTTGGTGCTCCCGAAAAAGCCAGTGATGGCTTGTGCCGTACCGTCCACGTACACCTCGATCGGGTCTACGCCATCGGCCACCACGGCGATGTGGTGCCAGTTGGTGTCGGCAATGGTGCCTGCGGGCGTCAGGACATTCACGATGATCCCGGCGGGGCCGCTTCCACCGGCGATGCCAGCAAGACTGACCTGGATAGCACCGGGAGCGATTCCAACGTTCCGATAGTCAATCGCCCACTGGTCTGAATCGGGAAAGGCCACGCCGGCTTCACTCACCGAGAACAGCCGCACGGTGTCCTCCTCCAGCGACAGGACCTTCGCCCAGAATTCCACCGTGCCCACGGTCTGTGACAAGGTCGCGTGATTCGTCGTCAGGCGAATCCAGTCATTGGTGCTGGCGAAGGCAAACGCGCGGCCCACTTGGCCTGACGCGTAACTCACGCCGCCCACCGGCGTGCCATGACTGGCTCCGACGAGGTCGAAACAATGCCCATCGCCCGACCACCAGGCGACCAAGTTGGGCGAGGGTTTGACACACTGGGCGTTCGCGCCCGCGAGTGTCAGGGCGAGGGCGAAGATGAGTGGTTGGGTTGGGTTCATGGGGAGAACGCATGGTGCGCCTGTTGTACACGCTACGTCTTCAATGGGAGTTCGCATTCAAAGCACTCAAACTGAGCGTGCGGATGGAAACGGACACGGCAAATCTGGTGGCAGCCACCACGTTCCGGATGAGGATTGGATTACCACCCCACCCGCATGCGGTAGAACCGGATTGGCTCGCCGCTGGTCGGGTCTGTGAAACGATCCACCGCGCCGCTGCCGGTGAACGGGCCGGCGAGGTTCGTCCATACCATGCCCGGCGCGAGAGAAGGCGCACTCTGCACCCAGTAGAACGCGCCGCCCACGGAGGGCCAGGCGATCTCAACGCCGTTGGCGGCGGGCTGAATCGCAGGCGGAGGTCCGGGCGGCGTGGCGAAATCCAACGCGTAAATCACGTGGCCGCCCAATTCGCTCGACGTGTGCGTGGTGCCAACCAGCGTGGCCACGCCGTTCGTCGGCGACACGCGATACAACTTCCGCGCCGAGGTCTCCGAGCTGTAGAAGAAGCCGTCGTCCGGGTTGTAAGCCAGTCCATAAAGCGCCTGAATGCCCGTCGAGCCGACGAGCGTGGCCTGGCCGGTTTCCAAGTTGATCGTGTAGAGGTAAGTCTTGAGGGTGACCATTGGGTCAATGTCCAGCGCGTAGAGCGTGTTGCCGATGAAGCCCAGGGCGTCGAGGTCGTCCCGCGCCGTGCCGGTGATGGTGTTAACAATGGCGGCTTGAGCGGTTTGGGGATTCACGGTCACGATGACCGGCGCGTGCGAACCGGTGAGGTTCGTGCGCACGCTGGCATAGAGCACGCCGGTGACCGGATTGAACGCCAGCGCCTTCGTGCTCTTGATAAGGTTGTTCGTGGTCTGGAGGGTGCCGATGACCGCCTGATCTCCATTCGCCGGATTCAGGCGGAAGAGCTGCGGCAAGGTGCTGTTCGGGGCCAGGATGCTGTAGAGCCACTGCGACTTGGGGTCGGTGGCCAGGCCGTAAATCAGGTTGTTCGGATCGCCGGGCACGTTTGTGTTGACGCAGACGAAGGCCGCCTGGGCGTTCGTCGGGTTGATGACCCCCACATACTTACTCGCCGCACAGTAAAGGCCTTTGCCCAAGCCCGCGGTCGCCGGCGTCAGCGCGTTGTGCCGAAGGCTGTACCACTCGGCGACCCCGTAGGCTTGCGATGAACCATCGCCGAACCAGAGCCGCGGGTACGCGGTATAGAAGCCGGGGTTGTAGCCATTTGTTCCCGCCAAGACTTGGACGCCATCCTGATAAATCTGGAACGGACTCCCAGCCTGGGCGCCCTGGAACTCGATCCGATAAGTATGCGGGGCGCTGGAGGTGTCCACGGCGGCACTCGGGCCTTTCGCGCCGTTGGGAAGCCAGATGAAGATTTCTCCGTCAATGATGTTCAGGGCGTTGCCGACGTAGTTCGTGGCTTCCCACGAAATGCAGCAGTGGGTGCGAGCGGGCGAGAGTCTCCCCCCGGACACATAACGCACGCGGGCCTCGATAACGTAGTTGGTGGGAATCGTCAGGGTGGCGCGGTCCTGGAGCCAATAGGCGGCCTTGTTGTGGTCACCCCCGCCCGAGGTGTCCACCAGAAGGCAGTCGTTGGTGAAAGTGAGGTAAACCGGTGTGGACACACCGCCGACGATATTTGGATTCCAGTTGGGCCAGACTCGGTCCGGCAAGACGCTCGAGTCCGCGCGCCAGACGGCGTCCACGGCGGGGAGGGAAGTGAGCGTGAAGAAGAAAGACGCAACCACGGCAAGCCGGTGGGGAGTTTTCATGCCCACTATCCGAACCACTGGCTTTCTATCCTGTCAAGCCCGGCGGAGTCGCTGCCGTGAGGTATAATGCGCGCTTGAGTTCGCGATTACCTGCTTCCGCGCGCCAGTCGCGGCAGTACATAGCGATGCCGGGAACGCGGCAAGAGGATGATGCTCCAGGCCGACTGCCTGCTCGACGCTTGTTTGGAAAAGTAGAAACACGCTTGCCGGGAACAGCCGGCGACGGAAGAATGCACGCACAGCAAACCCCATGAACGGCTATGAATGATAGACCTGACGTCCCCGGGACAAGCTCCTACCCCACCGATACCGTCGGCCACCTGATGGAAAAACCGGTGGGCGTGTTCTCCCCTGAAACCACCGTACAGGAGGCCATCGAATCGCTCCGCGAGATGGTTCACCATCATTTCATCACGTATGTGTTCGTCACCGGTCCAGATCAGCAACTACTGGGCGTGGTCACCATGCGCGATCTCCTGTTTCGACAGTCCTCCGAGACCTTGGGCGACATCATGCTCAGGAATCCCTTCGTGCTGCGGGCCAACACGGAGATCGTCCATGCCATGAAAGAAGTGCTGCATCAGCATTTCCCGGTGTATCCGGTGTGTGACGCCGCCGGACGGTTGGTGGGGTTGGTGCGGGGACACACGATGTTCCAAGCCCAAGCCATCGAACTCAGTGCCCAAGCCGGAAGCATGGTCGGAGTGGAGAAGGAGGAACGCCTAGCGACGCCGTGGCCACGCAGTCTGAAGTTCCGGCATCCCTGGTTGCAGCTTAATTTGCTGACGGCCTTCTTGGCCGCGTTTGTGGTGGGCCTGTTCGAAGACACGATCGCGCGCGTTGTGCTGCTGGCGGTGTTCCTGCCTGTGCTGGCAGGTCAATCGGGCAATACCGGCTGCCAGGCCCTAGCCGTGGCTCTCCGAGGGATGACCCTCAACGAGGTGAAGCCCGGCAAAGAGAAAATGCTGGCGGCCAAGGAGGCCTTGCTCGGACTCTGCAACGGATTGCTCGTTGGAATCACCGCGGGCCTGGGCATGTTTGTTTACGCCACGATGCAAGGTGATGCTCATGCGCTCGTGCTCGCGCTGGTCGTGTTTCTCGCCATGACCGGCGCTTGTGTCATCAGCGGCGTCTGTGGCGTGCTCGTCCCCGTGACGTTGAAGCGGCTCGGCGCCGATCCCGCCACGGCCTCCAGCATTTTCCTCACAACCTTCACCGACGTGGCCAGCATGGGCCTCTTCCTGGGACTCGCGACCTTGATGATTTCATGAGATCGGGCACGAAGCGCGAGCCGATCTTTCGGAGGCGGGCCGACTTCAAGAAGGCTGCGCTATGGAATCTTGAGCCGGATACGGAGGAACTGCACGCCGGCTGCGGTTTGCGGTTGAGCCGAGCGGATGGTCACGCGCTCCGTGCCGTTGCCCAGGTCCACCACAGCTTCGACGGTGGAGCTGAACGGATCTTTCGGGAAGTCCCGGCACCGCAAAGCAGCCCACCAAAAAAGCAGCCAGGCTGGGCCGACTCGCGCCAGCCCAGCCTGAGAGATTGCCAACGGTCCTGTCTCCGATTACAGCGGCCTGGTCAGGGTCAGGGTAAACAGGTGACCTTCCGAGTCGTTATTGGCGGCGAACTCATAGAGATACCGCAGTGAGGCGAACATCTTGAGTTTCGGAATCAGCACGTTGATTTCCGGGCCTACGGCAGCCACCTGGGCCTTGCCGCCCGTGTCGGGATCGTTGTCGGTCACCTGCGCCTGGTAGTAGCCGACAACGCCCACCTCTACTGTCTTGCTGAGGCTCTTGCCAATGCCCCCCTCCACAGTCCAGGTATCGCCGAGCGTGAGGTCCACGTCGTCATTCTCGTGGTTAATCTCATAGCGGTTCAACGCTGAGATGGACCAGGTTTTTGCCTCATCCAGGTACCACGTCGCACCTGCCGTGAGCATGTGACCCCAGTACCCCTGCCCAAGCTGCGCCGGTTCGTCCTTGTCAAAACCACCTGTGGGCGCCCACACGGCGTAGGCCACGGCGAAATCGAATTTCTTCGTGTGCCAGGAGAGGGTGATGGGTTCGAGACAAAGATCGCCGATGCTAAACCGGCTGTCGTTCACCGATGGCACATCGGAATCGATGTCCACGTAGCCCATGGGAATCAGCGCGTCGCAGCCGTAACTGGCGCCCAAGATCTTGTAGTCCGTGATCCAGATGAACCGCGGCGCGTTGACATACGCCGTGATATCGAATCCCGGAGGGCCGTTGTCGTAATCATCCGCGAAGTAGAACTGGTTGTAGTCGCGGAAGTAGATGCCCGGCGGCGGGAGCGTGGCGGCCTTGAGGCCTTCCGAGCCCGCGGGATAATGGGCAGCCTGGAGTGAGGGCGTGAGCGCCAATGCGCTGCCGGCGAGGCCCAAGGCGAGGAGTCTGTTTGCGTTCATGGGGTTTGTTGGGGGTCTTTAATCACCGTTGTCGGTTTCGTGCATTTTGCCGGACAGGTAGGTGTCAAACGCGGCCAGGTCCAGCATGCCGTGGCCGGAAAGATTGAACAGGATGACCTTCTTCTTGCCTTCCTCGCGCGCCTTGATGGCTTCGTCAATGACGGCGGCGATGGCGTGCGATGATTCGGGCGCGGGCACGATGCCTTCAGTCCGGGTGAACTGGATCGCGGCCTCGAAGACCTTGAGTTGTGGATATGCAACCGCGTCGATCAGCCCCAGTTTCTTGGTGTGGCTGACGGCTGGCGCCATGCCATGGTAGCGCAAACCGCCGGCGTGAATCGAAGGCGGCATAAACTTGTGGCCCAAGGTGTACATCATCATCAGCGGCGTCGTTTCTGCCGTGTCGCCGAAGTCGTAACGCAGCTCGCCCTGGGTGAGGGACGGGCAGGAAGCGGGTTCGGCGGCGATGATGCGGCAGGGCTTCTTCTCGACCACCTTCTGGCGGATGAATGGAAAGGCGATGCCGGCAAAGTTGCTGCCGCCGCCTGCACAACCGACCACCACGTCCGGATACTCGCCGGCCATTTCCATCTGCTTGATGGCTTCCTGGCCGATCACCGTCTGGTGGAGGCAGACGTGGTTCAACACGCTGCCGAGCGAGTACTTCGTGCCGGGATGCTTGACCGTATCCTCAATGGCCTCGCTGATGGCGATGCCGAGGCTGCCGTTGCAGTGCGGGTCTTCCTGCTGCACTTTGCGGCCGTACTCGGTCTGATCGCTGGGACTCGCGAAAACGTTCGCGCCGTAGGCCTGCATCATCAGTTTGCGATACGGCTTCTGGCTGAAACTGACCTTGACCATGTACACCGTGCATTCGAGTCCGAACAGCCGGCACGCGAAGGACAGGGAGGAACCCCACTGGCCGGCGCCGGTCTCGGTGGCGAGGCGTTTGGTCCCGGCGAGCTTGTTGTAATACGCCTGCGGTACCGCCGTGTTGGGCTTGTGACTGCCGGCCGGGCTATCGCCCTCGTACTTGTAGTAGATGTGGGCCGGCGTCTGGAGCGCCTGTTCAAGTCGCACCGCCCGCAGCAAGGGCGTTGGCCGCCACAACGCGTAAATTTCCCGCACCGGTTGGGGGATTTCGACCCATCGCTCCGACGTCATTTCCTGCATCACCAGGTTTTCAGGAAAAATCGCCGTCATCAGGTCCGGCGTGACCGGCTGCTTTGTACCCGGATGCAGCGGCGGCGGGAGCGGTTCGGAAAGATCGGCGAGAACGTTGTACCACGCTGCAGGAATGTCGGCCTGCGGCAATGCGAAGCGAATGCGATGACTCATGTTGTGACCCTTAGATTAAAAACGTGCCACGAATACTGATTTACGCGGAAAAGGTCAACCACTGTTCGCCGTTAGGAACCGCCATGCCTGGCGGGGCGAGCTTCGCAAGGTCGAACAGGGCAACCCTAGCCCAGTGCGCTTAACCGTGTCTTTTTGTGGTTGCGGGGACACGGAGGCCGCCCGCTGGAGACTTCACACCACGCTCCGAAACCACTCCACGAACTTCGGAATCCCCTGCGCGATCTTGGTTGTGGGATTGTAGCCGAGCTTCGCTCGCGCCTTCGAGACGTCGGCGAAGGTGATGGGCACGTCGCCGGGTTGCGACGATTGACGGTCTATAATCGCCGCCTTGCCCAGCGCGGTTTCGAGCAGTCCAATGAGCTGGGTGAGCGTCACCGTTTGCGATTCGCCGAGGTTGAAAACCTCGAAGCCGAACTCGCGTTGCGTGCAGGCCATCACGCCGTCCACAATGTCCGTGATGTAGGTGTAGTCGCGCGCGGTGCTGCCGTCGCCGAAAACAGGGATCGGTTTCCCCGCGTTGATGAGCTTTGCGAACTTGTGGATCGCCAGGTCGGGGCGCTGGCGCGGGCCGTAGACCGTGAAGAACCGCAGCATCGCGATGTCGAGGCCGTAGATGTGGTGATACACGTGGCCGAGCGCCTCGCAGGCGAGCTTGCTGGCGGCGTAAGGGGAGATCGCGGTGAAGATGGGGTCGCTCTCCGCGAACGGCACCTTCGCGTTCACACCATACACCGACGACGACGACGCGAGAGTGAGTTTCTTCACGCCGGTCTTGCGCGCGGCTTCGAGGATGTTGACCGTGCCCTCGACGTTGACGCGCTGATAAAGCGCCGGCTCTTCGAGGCTGGGCCGCACGCCCGCCCGCGCCGCGAGATGGATTACCTGATCGAACTTCGCGCTGGCGAACAAGTCCATGACCGCCGCCGCGTCCGTGAGGTCTCCGTGGACGAACTCAAACGGTTTCGCCTGCGATTGGATGTCGCGCAGGTTGCGGCGCTTGATCTGCGGATCGTAGAATTCGTTGAGATCGTCAAACGCCCAGACGGCGTGGCCCGCGCCGAGCAACCGCTCGCACACGTGTGATCCGATGAAACCCGCGCCGCCTGTGACCAGGAAATTCATGCACTGATGATGGAAGCCGGATGGGAAAGTTCAAGGGGCAAAGTTCCGCCCAACCCGCCCCAGGGGCATCAACGCCGCACGGCAAAGGTCACGTCGTAAGGCCCCTCTGCCTTGCTTCCCGACGGCTTGGGAGCGCCGCCATCGTCCAGGCGGTTCCGACCGATGGAATAGACCACGTAACCTTTGGGGGAGAGTTTTTTGAAATGCAGCGGCTTGCCATCAAACGGATCTGGCGGGACGGCGTCGAGAAACTGCGGCACCAATTGGCTCAACGAATCCGGCAGGGTGTTTGGGTGCGCCAGCCGATAGCGCTCCACCGCCAGCGCAGCCTCGGCGGTCCGCAATTGCCCTACACGATCCGCCACCTTTTCCAACTGCGGCTTCAAGGCCGGCAGCATCTGGGCAGTGACACGGTAGCCTTTGCTTTTGGCCTCGTTGATGAGATCCGCCGCCCGAGGATCCCATTCGCCGGCCGCGCCCAGACAGGCAGGAAACGGCGCGGAAGCGATGGCGAGGCCGTTGCTCAACAAGTCCAGGCAGAGGTTGAAATCCGCGTTGAAGCTGGCGCTCTTGCGGTAGCGTTCGAACGCAGCCCGTGTCCCCAGCAGACTATTCGTCCCGGCGTTTGCATTGAGCCGCTCGTAATCCTGCGGCGACAGTTGGAAGAACGCGACGGTCGCGCAGCGCTCCCCGGTCAGCGCCCGGGCAAAGCACCCTTCGACGGCAACGGCCTCCTCACGGAAAGCCGCCTGCAATCGAGCGAGCTGATCCTCCGGAAACGCCTTGAGCGTCACGGCTTCCTCCAAGCTGGACTGGAGGATGGCATCGCAGGCAACCCGCACCAGTTGGGAAATCAATAGCGGCTCCCGATCCAACGACCGCGCCAAGCGCAGGCCGTCCGTCAGAGACTGCGTCGCCAAATCCAGCCGACCTTTGCCGGCGTTGGAGACGGCGTCCTTGCCCAGCAACTGGGCGCAGATTCTAATCTTGGCGAGATGCGGCAGCTTCGCGTTGAACCCCTCGGTCAGGTCCACCGGGTAGCGACACTGACGCTTCGCGGCGGCCTGATGCAGCCGGGCGAGCGCCTGCTGATTCTTCGCCAGGAACAATGGCGATTGCGCGTCCTCCACCGCCAGTGCCGCAAACGCCTCGGCGTAGAGCGGCGCGGCGTTTTCCCCGGCCGGCGGCTCGGCGTACCAGGCGTTCAATTCCGCCGCCGTCAGCGGCTGACCGGCCTGGCGGATGACTTCCAGCTTGGATTGGATCGCGGTGCTGGCCTTCGCGTCGGCCGGGCCTCCACCCTTGCCACAACCGCTCAGGGTAACCAGCAAAGCCAGTAATGGGATCGAGAGGCAAAGGACTCGGTTTCCAGTTTTCATAGGCCGTCAAATTGGCCGGGCCACAATTCCACGGCCAACAGTATGACAGCGCTATGCCGACCTCATCACGCCTCGCCAGCCCCCGCCGCCTCAGATCGCGCGAAGCGTCTTGGAGTGATGCGAACCGGGTTTGAAAGTCCAAGGGGCCAAGCTCACTTCCTCAGGTCAAAGGGGGATGGACACGCCAAACCCCGTAGTGGCGGCGCATCGGGAAACCACCGCTTGCCTGCCAGAGGCTTTGATGGATAATTGCCCCATGAGCGCACTGGAAGTCATTGACCAGATCAAGCATCTGTCGCCGGTTGAACGCGCACAGGTGGCACGCTTCGTCGTCGAGGACGGCCCGGAGTTATTCCCCCGGTTTACTGTGACCGAGGCGGATGATGGGCTGCCCGTCATCCGAGTTAACGGCGGCGTCATCACCGGGCGACTCGTGCGCGAGTTGGAAAGCCTGACGCCGTGACCTGCCTGCTCGACGTCAACATCCTCATGGCGTTGCTCTGGGAAAACCACGAGCATCATTCCATCGTCCGGCAGTGGTTCAAAGGGGTGACCGCGTTCGCCACCTGTCCGGTAGCCCAACTGGGCTTCGCGCGGGTTTCCTCACATCCGCTGCTCGGCTACGGCCTGACTCCGGACGATGCATTCAGGGTGCTGCGCCGGCTGTTGGCGGATCCGCGCCACCAGTTCATCCCTGACGACTTGAGTTGCGCGGACCGTGTGGTGCGCACCGACTTGATGGTTGGCGCGAATCAAGTCACCGACCGCTATCTGGTCGCGCTCGCCCGGCAACATGACTGCACCCTGGCCACGCTGGATGAACCGCTGGCAAGGTCCTTCGCCACGGAAGCCAAACTGGTTCAATTAGTCCGCTGAGTTCCTGGGCTCGTCAAACGCCCAGACGGTGTGGCCCGCGCCGAGCAACCGCTCGCACACGTGCGAGCCGATGAAACCTGCGCCACCTGTGACCAGGAAGTTCATGCGCGGGTGTTGCGGGCAAACTCGGAAGGTCCAAAGGCATAATTTCCCAGCGAACCCAAAGCCGCGGAGGGCCGCAATCCAAGGCGCACCAGAGAGTGCTTGTCATTTCAAACCGCGCGTAGCGTTCTGGAATGCGCTTGACCTCTTGCGTTCTGGCCGCAACGGGCGTCGCCGGTGTCCGGCGCACTTAATAACCTCCGCACGCCTGGCCCGCCGTGGACGCATTAAGACGCCCCTTTACCAACGCCCATGCTCGTCCGCGCTGCGGCGCTTGTGAGAATCCAGTTGCCGGTGTCTTCGTCGCGGGTTTGCTGCAGAAGCTCAGGGCATCAGTCTTGCCGGTGGTGACTCCATCTTTATCATCCTGCCGCCTTCTCCCACTGCGTACACAGCACCGTTGCTGTGTACATTCGTATAAACCGTGTCGGCAGTAACATAGTGGGCCGGGTCAAACTCTTCCTCCGGAATGCGGTCTTCTCTCATCTTGACCTCCGAGAGCGTCAATTCGAGAAAGGGCTGCACCTGACTCTCCCTGCCGAACAAGGTCCATATGACCGTCCGCGCGGGAAATCCGCCCAATTGCATCGGGGAGGCCGGATATGTGTATCTGCACACTGTGTAGGGAGGGCCTCCCCGTACCCCGCTTAGGCTGACTTCCCATGGCAGTCCATTTGAAATCACCAAACGTCCGTAGAACGCGGCGCCACCACCTCGAAGCGCCTGGAATTCATTGCCCTCCCAGATTACGCTCCCGGGCTTCATTCCACCGATGCCGAAGTTGAAGATTTGCTGGAGTGTGCCTTGATCTCCTTCGGCCCAAGCAGCAATCAGGTTCACCGGGGCCGTTCCCGCAGATTCGGAAGCGAGCGACAGCGAATTCTCGTTTATCTGATACGAGTTCGTTCCCACCCTTCCAGCCACCCTCCGTGTGGCTTTCCCATCCAATGAACTTGTCACGCTACTTGTTAGGACATAGTCCGTGCCCGACCATCGCCCTTCAAAGTAGGTAGGCGCAGGGAGTTCAGTCGGCAAATTCGTGTTCAGGGGTTGGCTGGGCGACGCTCTATTCCGCAATATCCGCTGGCACGCCACAAAATGATCAATAACAGGAGTGGTGTTCACTCTCTGCTTGAACCAAACGACGACATTCGAACGGTTGGCTTGTTCGGTGTCCTGAGCGCTGGTCGAGAACGCTGGCGTAGGCGAGTCGTTCCGCAGACGGGTGCGTTCCGCACGGAGCCTAGACAGTTCCGCGGTGTTACGGCTCAGGCGGTCGTTGTCCTCACGCAACGCGGCAATCTGATTTGTCGCATCGCTGAGCGCTTGGCTCAGTGGCTGGACTTGGTCCGCCAGCGTCGCTTGCATTTGCCTGAGCGATTCAGCTTCTGCTCGCGCCTCTGTAACCCGCCGCGCCTCGTAGATACCCACACCTACGGCCGCGGCGAGCGCGGTTCCAATGAGGGTCTTTTGCAGTGTGGTCATAACGATGGCGGTCGTGGCGGTGAGGGTTGTGCCGGCGATGAGAGCGGCAGCGGAAATCTTGGCCGCGAGACCGAGCGGCACGGCCTGAACGGCGTTGGCCGAGACCGCGCCCGCGATGGCCGCGCCCGTCAGCGTCACGCCGCGTTTGGCGAAGATGCCGCGCAGCTTCTCCAGCGCCCGCGCCACCCGTTTTTTGGCCGCGTCCTCCGTCAGCTTCAGGGCTCCGGCGATTTCCCGGACCGGCTTGTTCTCGAAAAACCGCAGCACCAACGCCGCCCGGTCGTGCTCGCCCAGCTCGGCCATGGCGTCGTCCAGCACCGGCGCGACTTGCGCCCAGGTGTCTGTCTCCGGCCCGTTCAACGTGGATTGCATAGACGCCTCCTGTTCCCGGCGTTGCCGTCGCCGCTGAGCTTTCAACGCATCGGCCGCCGCGTAGCGTGCCGCCCGGTACAGCCAGGCGGACAGTATCGTGTCCGGCCCGAGGGCGCGGGCCTTGCGCGCCAGCAGGATGAACACCGCCTAGGTGATCTCCTCCGCCAGATGCGGGTCGCGCACCTGCCGCACTGCCGCCGAATGAACGAGACCGAGGTGCCGCGTCACGAGCGTGGCAAAGGCGGGCTCGGATTGCCGGGTGGCAAACTCCCGCACCAACGCCATGTCGTCGTTCATCATCTACTCATTCATGGACGCACCAGCCCGAAAGGGACAATCTTTTTTCGGAGGGAAGCGTGAACCGATCAAGCCCCAAAGTTCAAAGCGCAGAGCTTTCAAGCCCCTGCACCGCCGCTCCAGAGCGCCAGGACCGGCACTCAGCAGTCCACAGGCAAAACCACGGCAGCGCGGTGATCTTGTCGTTGAATTGCAGCGGACGCCGCTAACGTGGACTTCAGATATGCCGCCCATTTCTAAAGTCCACTGTAGATTTATCGCCCGGCTCCCAGTCCGCGCGCGAGGTGAAACTGCGGGTCGAAGAACGTGTCGAGGTTATCGAACACCCAGACGGCGCGACCCACGCCAAGCAACCGCTCGCACCCGTGCGATCCGATGAAATCCGCGGCGCCCGCAACCTGAAAGCCTATGCGCCGGTGATACGGCTACACGGCATAACCGGAAGGGACAACGTGCATGAGGTCCCTATGGAGGACTGAGCAGTGAATCCCTCCCCTGTGCGGTCACAAGCCGTGGTTGGGCGAAAAACGTGGCGCGGATATTGGGAACAATGGCGAAAGTCATCTTCGTCGGCTTGAGACCGATTCTAAGAACACCCCCCTTGTGCCACATGAAGTCTCCCTTCCAAAACGAATACTGCCCCCAACTGCCGCTGCCTTCGGATGCTTTTTCGCCTTCCTCGTTCTCGACGCAGACAAACCTCAATGCAAGGTCTTGGCGATTGGTCGGCATATTGACGTCAACCCAAGATCCGTCCCAGAAAATTGTCACCGGTACTCCTAGCACATTCGTGGTGAATCTGGTTGATGGCGCTGGAAGTTCGACCGTTGTCGTTGTTCCAACGGGATAATCGGATGCTGGCTCGAAGTCAGCATCCAGTCTCCAAACAAACCGCGGGTCCAGGCTTCGATGACTGGCCAAGTTGTAGTCCCAATTCCCGCTGGCGTCTTCTACCCGAACGTAAGCAGCGCCCCAGTTCGTCAGCACCGTGCTGTTGCTGCTCACTTGAAACGGCGCCGTGACGATGTGATTCCAAATGTCCCTCGGAGCGTAGGGTTGCGTTGCCACCGTGATTTCGTCCAAGGCGAAATCAATCCCACCAAGTGTCTTGATGACGGGGGCCGGGTCGGCAACCCACGGCTCGTTCGTTGGACCCGCGGCGTTCCCAATTTTGAACTCAGCCACGCTTTTCCAAGGGCCGCCTTGAGTCTGACTTGCTCTTCGCTCAACCCGAAGCCAAAGCCATCGCGAATCACGCGGGAAACGGCTGGCAACAACGTAACCAAAGAAACCGTCGGAGTATTGCCGGAATTGCCCCGGCCAGAACTCGTAGACGTACTCGATTCCACCCTCCCCGCGGATGACACATCGGAACTCGCGGTAGAATGCGGGCTTCACGAGCGGATGATTTGCGGCATTGCCGTCCGCGACTTTAAACTCGGCGACCAATTGACTTTTCCCTTTTGGCGATTCGAACGTCTGCCGCGTCGCCCTTGCCAACTTGAACTTAAACATCTGGACCCCGTTCGCCGGGATAGTATTCCCAAGGAGTTTCTGCAGCATGCTTCCGTGGGTGAATTCACTCCTTCCGCTAAACGACACGCGGCTTAGCACCAATAGCGAACCGTCCTCCAAGCGCTGCGTGTGCGCGTCCGCTGATCCTTTCACTGTGTTTGTCACCACAACAGTCGTGGTGCCCGCAGTAAGCACCGTTGCGCTGACGATGATTGCTGTTTTGGCCTTTGTCCATGCCATAACCTTCAACACTCCTTTCACCAATGTTAGGACCGAACTGCCGATCACTGCGCCGTTCGTCGTCGTGGACGCCACCGTTGCTGTCAGCCCCACCGGCACGGCTTGCACCGCGTTGGCCGAAACCGCGCCCGCGATGGCCGCGCCCGTCAGCGTCACGCCACGTTTGGCGAAGATGCCGCGCAGCTTCTCCAGCGCCCGCGCCACCCGTTTCTGCGCGGCGTCCGCACCGATGCCGAGCGCTGTGCCGACTTCATCAAGCGAGTGTTTCTCGTAGTAGCGGAGAACGATGGCGTTGCGGTCGGCTTCGCGGAGTTGGGCGACGGCTTCGTCGAGCAATGGTGCGAGTTGCTGCCAGGCGGCATCTGTGGGTGGGTCCATGGTGGCGGCGAGTTGTTCGCGGTGCTGGCGGCGGCGCTCGGCCTTCAGGGCGTCCCGCGCGGCATAATGCGCGGTGCGGCAGAGCCAGCCGGCGAGGACGGTTTGCCGGCTCAGGCTGCCGGCCTTGCGCGCGAGGAGGATGAAGACCGCCTGCGTGATTTCCTCGGCCAGATGCGGGTCGCTCACCTGCCGTCGCGCGGCGGAATGGACGAGGGCGACGTAACGCTCGACCAACCGGGCGAAGGCGGCTTCGGAACGGCGGGCGGTCCATTCGGCGAGCAATTCGGCATCGCTTTGCATGTCACCCATTAAATGGCCGCTCACTCGGAAATCCGACACTCTTTTTTCGGACACCAAGAGGCACTCCCTTCATCCCAACGAATCTGTGAACCCTCCAAAGCGGTGCAGAGCCGCCGGAGTCCACGATGCTGGCGTGCGTTCCGGGAGGCGCGCTCAGGCGCACCAGAGGTCAACGCGCCGTGGCCACTCACTTACGCACTTCGCTTTTGCGATTGCGCGCCCCACTGGGTCCGCGGATGCTCGCGTCATGGCGCAACAGAACAGCCAGTTCGACAGCGGCGGGCGAGGCGGCGAGGCGATTCGAGGCGAACGTTTGAGGCGTGCATGATACAGAAGCGATACGCCATCTCGCTCGCCGGCGTTCTGGCGCTTGGGGTTCTCATCCCCATTGCCCCTCTCTTGTTCCGCGGTTCGCCGTCTCCACGTGCTGGCGACTCGCCGTCTCCGAAGCAACTACTCCGTCAGGTGCAGGCCAAAGTGCCGCGATACTACCAGTGGATTGAAGCGTATGGGGTCCGCCTTCATCTGCCGCGGCGGTGGATCAGCAAGGCGGTTACCGCGGACCTGCACGCGGATCAGGCCCGGGCTTCTGCCGTCGCTCGACTGGTGGCACTCGGCACGAATGCTTGGAGTGTCGCCCCGGCGCTTACTGACACTGTCGCCAAGGGGGATCTGAGTATCGGCATGCATGCCGCCCTGGCGCTGGCCGGCATGAAGATAGAACAATCCCCGGACTGGCCGCGCCTCGCCAGGCGGCTCGCCGGCCAGACGCAAGCCGTCAGGATTTTTGAATGGCTGGTCAAAGGCAGTGACGAATGGCGACGGCCTTACAGTCTGGTGAACCGCCGCTTTGGATTGGTCGGGCTGGGCGCGGTTGGTCCCGTTGCCAAGTCCACTGCACCGATGGTGGTGGAGTTGTTGAAGTCAAAGGATGAAGCGGCTCTGTGGCCCGCTGCCCTCGGCGCGCTTGTGGGAATGCAGGCGGACGCCCCGGAATTGCTGTCTGGTTTCTACCGCGTGCTTCAAAGCCCCGAGGAATGGCCATCCACTCGGGCCTGCGCCGCGGACGTATTGACCGCCCTGACGCCGAGCGAACCGAGCCTGCGCCTTCAGCTGGAGGCCGCTCGACATGATGCGTCCGGTTTGGTCCGCGCTGCCGCAGCACGCAATCTGTGGAAGCTGAACGCCCCGCCCGGCGAGGTGCTTCCTGTGTTCACGGCCTTGCTGGATCACAAGCTGGTTTCCATTCGGACGGTGGCGCTGGACGGCTTGGCTCAAATGGGAGAGGCCGCGCGCCCGAGTTCACCACTCGCGGAACGATTGACCACCGATGAGAACGCCACAATCCGCCAGGCGGCGACCAACACGCTCCACAGGATAACGGAGCGGTCCGGGGAGCTTTCGCGCGGCACGATGAGGTCTCGGTAGGCTCATCGTCGGACAACGTGCTGGCCAGGATACCCTACAGGAGTCAGCCGGCCGCAGCTTCCACCGGTCGTCGAAAACCAAACATGCCCTTGAGCCAAGCCCACATCGCTCGCAGTCCCACCTCGCGCGTGCCGGCAAGGTCGTATGCCTTCACCAGCTCCGCCTCGTGCCCGCGATAGCGCGGCGGCAGATGCACAATCGTCCGCGTCTCGTCGCCCTGCAGCAGCATCAACTCCGAGTAAAACGCGCCGCAACCGGCCTCATACTTGCCCTCGGGCAGTTCCACCGAGCGCAGCGGGAGGATCAACCAAGGACGATAGTTCAACACTAACTTGCCCTCCTCGTTCTTCACGAGCTTGCCGTAAGTGCGCACGGGCGCTTTCTTCACCTTACGTGCGAGGAACATCTTGTTCGCCGTGGGCTCCACCACAAAGCGCTTGCGGCGCAGCGTCAGGTTATCCCAGACGAACACGGCGCCGAAGTGGGTCAGGCGGAATGACCAGCCCGCGAGCAGGTAGCTGATGAAAATGATCACCAGCGCCCACGCCGCGCCCAGCCAGGGATCCAAGTGTGACGTCGCCGGCACCGTGGCGAACAAGGCCAGTCGCGCCGATTTGAGGGCGGTGTCCACGGTGGTGAACGGGCTGAGGATGATCAGGACGTTGATGGTGTTACCGACGAGCCAGACAAACACAAACGCAAGAATGCCGATCGGCACCATCAGGGCGTTGGCCAGCCACGAGAAGTCCGCGGCCGCGAATCCCAGCGAACTGAGCAATGCCCCTTGGGAATTGGTGTTGCCGAACACGGTGACCACGAACGGCACAAACGCGCCCGCAGCCACCAGACCGCTGACCTTGTTCTCCACGGCCTCGGCGATATCGAATGGCTTTTTAAGCGCCGTCGGCGCCGCGGCGCCAAAGATGTCTTTTGCGGCGACCAGCGCGACGAGCAGCAGGGCGGGAATCCAGAACGTGGGTTGCGCGAACCACGGCAGCTTCGCCCGGGCTTCCGGCGTCTTTGCCTTGTACCACTGCGTTGCGCCGTAGGCGCTGGTGCCGAGTAACGGGGAGATGGCGACGCCCGTGATCGTGGAGATAGCCTGGGCGAACTCCGCGCCGGGGGCCTGGCTCTTGACGACTGGCGGCTCGGCCGCGCCACTGAACAGCGGTGCGAGGAGCACACCCACCGCAATCAGGAGGACAAGAATGGGATGCCGTTTCATGGCGCAAGAGTTGCCCAGCCGGAAGCGGCTGTAAAGCCGGTTTGGCGCGGCCCCGTCTCCTCAGCCAGCGAACCCCAGTTCCCGCGCCACGCCTTGCATTGCCGCGATGACGTGCATGATGTGCTCGTCCAGCGGCATACCCAGCAATTCCGCGCCGCGGGCGATGTCTTCGCGCTTCACAGCGGCGGCGAACGAGTGCTGCTTCAGCTTCTTCTTCACGCTGCTGGCCGCCATACCCGTCAACTTCTCCGGCCGCACGTAGGCGACCGCGGTGATGAAGCCGCACAACTCGTCCACGGCGAAGAGTGTCTTGCGCATAGGCCGGTCCAGCGGGAATTGATTCCAGTTCCATTCCGCGTGCGACAGGATCGCGCTGACGATTTCCTCGTCCACACCGCGCTCGCGCAGGATGCGCGCGCCTTCGCGCGAATGCTCCGGCGGGTTGGGCCAGCGCTCGTAATCGAAATCATGCAGCAGGCCGGTCAGCCCCCACAGCTCGACGTCCGCTCCGAAATGCGCCGCGTAATGTCGCATCGCGGCTTCGACGGCGAAGGCGTGCTTGAGCAGCGATTCCGACTGAGTGAATTCTTTGAGCAGGGCGAGGGCTTCGTTGCGGGTCATGGCGGTGACAGCTAAACCAAGCCGAGGTTGTGGAGGATGCTCCTGGTCGAGCGCACCCGGTTGAGCGTGTAGAAGTGGATCCCCGGCGCACCAGCGCGGAGGAGGTCCTCGCATTGGCGCGTGGCGTATTCGATGCCGAAGTCGGCTGAGGCTTCCTCGTCGTCCACGAGCTCGTCGAGCTTCGCCACCAGCGTGGCCGGGAGCTTCACGCCGCCGAGTTGGGCGAACTTCCGGATTTGCGTTCCGCTCAGAATCGGAATGATGCCTGGCACGATCGGCACGGTGACACCCAGCTTCACGAGGTGATCGCGCATTTCGAGGTAGTCACGGTTGTCGAAAAATAGCTGGGTCACGACCAGATCGGCGCCGTGGTCAATCTTCGCCTTGAGCCGCTGCCAGTCCACATGCCGGCCTGCCTTGCAGGCGATGTGGCCCTCGGGAAAGCCGGCCACGGCGATGCCGAAATCCCCCGCCTCGCGCAGCAGCTTCACGAGTTGCCAGGCATACTCGAAGCCGCCTTCCGGCTTCTGAAACTCCTGCACGCCCGCGGGCGGATCGCCCCGCAGGGCGAGAATGTTGCGAATGCCGCGCTCGCGGGCGTGGGCGATGATCTCGCGAATGTGCGCCTCCGTCGAGCCAACGCACGTCAGATGCGCCATCGCGGGCAAGTGGTGCTGCTTCTGGATGGCTTCAACGATGGCGAGCGTCTTGTCGCGCGTGCTGCCGCCGGCGCCGTAGGTGACAGAACAGTAATCCGGCTTGAGCGCAGCGAGTTGGGGCAGCGTCTTTTCGAAGAAGTTGCGCTCGCCGTCCTCAGTCTTGGGCGGAAAAAACTCGAACGAGACGACGGGACGGCCCGCCGCGCGTTTGGCGGCGTAGAGGTCGTGAATCAGGACGTTGCTCTGCATGGGGGCAGAAGGTGGCGTCAGCCCCGGGCTTTTTCAAGCGGGCAATCCACCGGCGGTTGCTAGAACACCGTCGGCACGCCTTCCTCGAGAAAGCGAATGTGGTTGAGCAAGCCCTCCTCGTGCGCGATCTGGCGCAGCCAGCGCGGGGGCTCGTCCAAGTCCTCGAAGGACAACTTGAACGTGCCGTAGTGCATCGGCACCATCCAGCGCGCGCGGACGTCCTTGAAGACCTGCAACGCCTCGTCCGGCCCCATGTGGACGTTGCGAAAGGACTCGGGCTTGTAGGCGCCGATCGGCAACAACGCGATCTCGGGCGCCCGGTGTTCGCCGATTTCCTTGAAGCCGTCGAAGTAGGCGCTGTCACCGGCGTGATAGATGCGGCGGCCCTGATGTTCGAGAATGAAGCCGCCATAGCCGCGGTGATCGTCGCGCAGCATGCGGGCGCCCCAATGCCGGCAGGGCGTGAGCGTCACGCTCCACTCGCGGTGGGTGAAAGTCTCCCACCATTCCAGCTCGACGATGCGCTCAAAGCCGAGGTTGCGCGCGAGGTCGCCCATGCCCCACGGCATCACGGCAATCTTCGGATGCGGCAGGCGGCGCAGCGTGGGCTTGTGGAAATGGTCGAAGTGCGCGTGGGTCAGCAGCACGAGATCAATCGGCGGCAGATGTTCGATCTTCAATCCGGAACGGCGAACGCGTTTCAGGAGGAACAGCCAGTTCGCAAAGTTCGGATCAATCAGCACATTCAGATCGGTGAACTGGACGAGAAACGAGGCGTGGCCGATCCAGGTGAGCGCGACCTCGCCGCGCGTGAGTTTCGGAAATGCCGGACGCTTGTGGGTGCCGGTACGTTTCGTGAGCAATGCCTTCCACACCATCTCGCGGAAGAACGTGCGCGGATTGAACGCCTTCGAAGGCGTCAATTCCTTGAAGCGGCGTGGCACGCGGCGCTCGCGGCGGTAAACAGGATGCTTGGTGTGTGGCTTTGTCATGCCCAACCGTCGCTCACAGTGATACAGCGGCTTTGAATAAAACTCAAATGCGGGCGTCCGTTGTGACAGGACGAATGAACGAAAGGGCAGCCATGAAAAAAGTAACAACAGGTCTGATGGTTCTGGCAGTTGCAGCGGCGCTCACCACCCAGGCGCGGGCCGGGGAGTGCGGGTGGGCGACGGCTGGCAAGGTGTTGACCGGGGTGATCGCCGGCGCGGCCATCGTGCAGGCGCTGCAACCCCAACCGACTTACGTTTACACGGCACCGCCAGTGGCCTACGTCCCCGCACCGGCGCCAGTCGCTTACGCGCCGCCCCCGCCGCCGCCAGTTGTTTACGCCCCCGCACCGGTTGTCTATGCACCGCGTCCGGTTATTGTTTACGGCCCGCCGGTTTACGTGCGCCCCGCTCCGATGGTGAGCTTTCATTACAGCCACGGCCACGGCCCTCGTCATGGGGGACACGGTTGCCGCTAGCCGGAACGGAGGAACCAAGAAACCTGCCTGGTGCGAACCGGGCGGGTTTCTTGTTTCCGCCGCCGACATAAAACGGTAAACGATTGTCATGCGGGATTTATCCAAACAACTCGATACGTTCCTCCGTCGCACGCCCCGGCTGGGCAAGGGCGTTTACATTGCGCGAGGCGCCACCGTCGTCGGCGACGTGGCGCTCGGCCATTTCGCGAGCATTTGGTACGGCGCCGTGCTCCGGGGCGACATCAACCGGATTGTCGTGGGCCATCACTCGAACGTCCAGGACAATGCCGTGCTGCACCTTTCCGACGACTTTGGCTGCATCCTCGGCAACCACGTCACCGTGGGCCATAGCGCGATCATCCACGCTTGCACGGTGGGCGATGAAGTCCTCGTGGGCATGGGCGCGGTGATTCTTGATGGCGCGGAGATTGGAGCGCAGTGCATTATCGGCGCTCGGGCGCTGGTGACGCAGGGTATGAAGATTCCGCCCGGCTCGATGGTTCTGGGTGCGCCGGCGCGGGTGGCGCGTGAACTGACGCCGCAGGAGCGGACCAGTCTGAAAAGCATGGCGGAGAAATACGTCGCGAACGCGGCCTACTGCCTGAAGCACGGCATCAACGTCGGCGGGCCGCTGGCCTCCTGATTTTCTGTTGCGAGTCTCTCGCATTTTCGCGCGCGGGGAGTAATGTGTGGCGTCCACCGGCACAGCGGTGAAGCGGATGGACTGGTTGAAACCGCGCCCGCCCGGGGCGGGCTACAAACCAACAGGAACGAGCCATGTTTCGCGTCGAAATCTCCGATGAGGAACGGGATATCCTCAGCCAAATCCTGCAAAATTCCCTGGCGACACTCGAGCTGGAAATCCACCACACGGATCATCAGGAGTTCAAGAACCTGCTGAAGCACCGTCGTGAGACGCTGCGGGCGTTGTTGGCCAAAATGCCGCAATCCATGGCGGCGGCCGCCTAGGGGCAGCGCAGTTTGTCACTGGTCAAGAATGAGCGAAGCCGTAGCGGGAACAACACCAAGCCACTCATTCAGCGAGTGTGGCATAAGCCAGTTTGTGGGGAGCGCGGATTAAGGAGTCGGCTCTTTGTTGCTCGCGCCGGGATTGGCGCGCGCCAGCCGGCTGTGGCGCACACCGTAGGCGAAATAGATCACGATACCGATGGCAAACCAGACGATGAGCCGCAGCCAAGTGGACCAAGGCAGCGCAGCCATCAACACCAGCGCAGAAATCGCACCCATCGGGGCGACAAACCAAACAAACGGCGTCTTGAACTTACGCGGCAGGTTCGGCTCGCGCACGCGCAGGACCAAGATTCCGACCGAGACGATCACGAATGCGAGCAAGGTGCCGATGGAGCAGAGGCTGCCTGCTTCTCGCACAGTAAACACCGCCGCCACGAGCGCCACCCCCAGACCCGTTGCGATGGAGGTAATCCACGGCGTGCGGAATCGGGGATGCACCACGCTGACAAATGGTGGAAGCAGACCGTCCCGCGCCATGCTGTAAAACACGCGCGATTGGCCGAGGAGCATCACGAGGATCACTGAGGACAACCCGGCAATGGCGCCAAGCTTGATGAGCCGGCCCATCCACCCCATGCCTGCATGGTCGGCCGCCACCGCGATCGGGTCCGGCACGTCGAGTTGTGCGTAGGGCACGACGCCGGTGGCGATACCCGCCACCACAATGTAGAGGACAGTGCAAACCAGCAGTGAGCCGATAATGCCGATAGGCATGTCGCGCTGCGGGTTCTTCGCCTCCTGCGCCGCGGTGCTGACGGCATCAAACCCGATGTATGCAAAGAACACGATGCTCGAACCCATCAGCATGCCGCTCCAGCCAAAATGCCCGAACTGGCCGGTGTTTTTCGGGATGAACGGATGCCAGTTGGCCGCGGTGATCGCCCGAAACGCGCCGAAGATGAATAGAAGCACGACGGCGACTTTCACGCACACGATGACGTTGTTGAAGTTCGCGGATTCCTTGATACCCACCACCAGCAGGGTGGTGACCACAAACACAATCAGAACGGCTGGCAGATTGAAGATCGCCGTGACGTGCCCAAGCGACGTGGGATCCGTGCCAGCCCCCTTGATGGCCTCGAGCAATCCGGAACTGACCGCAATCCACCCAGCCTTCGTTTTTAACACAGCAGCCAGCGCGGCGGGAATTTCGATCAGTTCGGTTCCACGCGCGGCGGAGAGCGTCGGCGGGACGATGATACCGAAGTCATGCAGAAAGGAGACGACGTAGCCCGACCAGCCAATCGCCACGGTGATGGCGCCCACGGCGTATTCGAGAATCAGGTCCCAGCCGATGATCCAGGCGAACAATTCCCCAAGCGTGGCGTAGCCATAGGTGTAGGCACTACCAGCCATCGGGACCAGTGAGGCGAACTCGCTGTAGCACAGCGCCGCGAAGATCGAGGCGAGCCCTGCCAGCACGAAGGAGAGCACCACCGCTGGCCCGGCATTTTGGGCGGCAACCGTCCCCGTGAGCACGAAAATACCCGTGCCAATGATTGCACCCACCCCCAACGCGGTGAGGTTCATCGGGCCGAGGGCGCGTTTGAGGCTTTGATCCGTAAGCGCTTCGGCCTGCAAATCCGTGACGCTCTTTCGTCGAAACAAGTTCATGGGTGGGTCGGTTTTTGGCCTTGGTAAATGGGCTGCCCCCCGTGGCAAGTCAAGCAAATGTCCCGGCGGCCAGTCTGAAATCCTGATTCCCAGCGTGGGACCCAGGCCACAAAGAGTTGCCCGATCTCACGAACCTGAATCTCTTGGTCGTTGCTGCGAAATCTTTAGCCGCCGCCCGCTGATGAGCAGTTACGTGAACCCGAAGATGACGATGGCGAGGAGTTCTCTGGTGGCGGCGGTCACCTGGGTAACGTGGGAATTCTCAAAGCGACCATAGCGTGGAATCCGATGTTCAGGAAATGCTGACGGAAACCCCGCCACGCGGCAAGCCGACGAAGGTGGAAGGTCCCAAGGTAGGGCGGGCAGTCTTCAGCACGCCAAGCGTCCGCGGATCAAAAGCGGCGCGTACGGAGTGACGTGCTCTATCGTCTAGTCCCAAACAAGATCGAGAATGAAATCGATCGGTTCAACCACGGAGTAACCCGAGTTGGAGAGGTTTCCCGTTGTGTAATGGAATCTCTTATTTTCCCAAACATCCATGAAAGGGATCATCTCCGTGACAACGCCAATTATGCGATGCCCACCTGCTCCTTCCATGACTGGACCACCACTATTTCCAAAGTACACCGAGGAATCGAGTATGATTGTCTGCGCCTTCTGATAGACGCCAGAAACGATGCCCTTTCGCAGTAGCGGCTTGGAATAGTCGAATTGGGGAGATGCCTGGAGACCAATTGAACTCGGGTATCCGAAAACATAGACATCCTCACCAACATTCACTTCTGCAAATCGTCCGAGAAGTTGCCAGCCAAAAGTCACGAAACTTGCGTCAGAATAACTTTTAACTCTGCAGACCTGCTTATCGAATTGCCATCTTCCGCCGAAATCAGGCTTTGGATTCTCCTTGGCCAATCGTACGATTGCCACGTCATGCACCGCATGGAAACGAATTTGTTTGTTAGTTTCCAAAACCGCCAGGTCGATCTCTATGTTGGTTTGTTGGCCATTTGTGTTTGCAGAAGGCTGCGAGAGTAGATTGACTTTCCCGCTCTTCAACTTCCCATCTTTCTCGAAGAGGACATGCCGCGCTGTGCATAAAAAAAGGTGGTTTGAGACGGACAGGTAAAAACCAGAGCCGCTCTCTCCATTTGTGGAGGTAATCAGTACGGGAAGAGAAAGGCAGCCGTAGGGCAAAGATGCTCCAATCAAAACACTGCCAGGACTGCACGCTAGCAAGAATAAGCCAAAGATTATCGTTCTCATGTTACAATTTGACGGCAAAACAAACAGATTGCTCCCGACTCTTCATCCAAAGAAAGACTCGGTATGCAGTTTAGTTAAACAACTCTTGGTCTTACCGGTTCTGGAGTCAAGTAACGGACTCCGCTCTATTGTGTGGAGGGAATCCCAGCGTTGCCTGTTGCGGCGAACCGCGCGGTATAGTTTAACCCCCGCATGTCGGCTGCTACAACCGGACGGAAATGTTCTGCTTTGCCAAGAAGCGTTTCACATCGCCGACAGTGTAAGTGCCGAAGTGGAAAATGCTCGCGGCCAGCACGGCGTCGGCCTTGCCTTCAAGGAGCACGTCGGCCATGTGGTCCAGGCTGCCGGCGCCACCACTGGCGACCACAGGCACGCCCACCGATTCGCTGATGCGCCGCGTGATGACGAGGTCGAACCCGGCTTTCGTGCCGTCGGCGTCAATGCTGTTGAGCACGATCTCGCCCGCGCCGAGCGCCACGGCGCGTTTGGCCCATTCTACGGCGTCGAGCCCGGTCGGCTTGCGCCCGCCGTGCGAGAACACGCCCCATTGGTCCGGCGCGGTCTTCTTGGCGTCAATCGAAACGACGATGCATTGGCTGCCGAATTTTTCCGCGCCCGCCCGGATGAGGTCCGGGTTGGCCAGCGCCGAGGAGTTGATGCTCACCTTGTCCGCGCC
>CAZWJC010000076.1:0-25651 GCA_964634255.1 uncultured Verrucomicrobiota bacterium
CATCACCTCGGCGCGCGTGCAGGCGGTCACGACGACGATGGACCTGGTGGTGGTGGCGCTGCTGCTCGCACAGATCGGGGTCGGGCTGATGAGTGCCGTGAGCTTCCGCTACGGCGCGGCCTGGAGTACAGGCACGGTCGTACCGTACTTCTGGGGATTGATCACGCTGAACCCGGACATGACCTACGCGGCGGACTTTCCAATGCTCTTCAAACTGCACCTGATCGGCGCTTGGATCATCATCCTGCTGCTGCCGTTCACGCGGCTGATGCACGTGCTGGCCGTGCCGGTGCATTACCTCTGGCGCGCACCGCAACTGGTGGTCTGGAGCAATGCCCGCCGGCGGCAGCAAGCGGTGGCCGCGACCGTTCGGGCCGAGAGCCGGCGGGAGTTTATCAAAGGCGCGGCCGGCGTGGCCGGGGCGGGAGGACTGCTGGCGCTCGGCGTGTCGGAAAAGACGGTGAATTTTTTCAAAGGCCCGCGGCCGGACACAGAAGCAGAATCGGCTTTTCTCCAGAAGAAACTGCAGCGTCTCCAGCAAACCGCCGAGGAGCGCGAGCTGGAACTGGAACGCCAGCGCAACGAGATGATCCTCGTCGCGCGCTATGCGGACCTGACGGAGAACAAGGGCAAGTATTTCATTGATTACGGCATGACGCCGGGCCTCGCGTTCAAGGGGAAGGACGGATTGCCCATCGTGCTCTCGGCGAAATGCACGCACCTGGGTTGCACGGTGGGGAGCGAGACGAACGCCGAGGGGCAGGTCCTGTGTCCCTGCCACATTTCGTATTTCAGCATCACGACCGGCCAACCCAACGCCGGAGCACCGGCCAAGCTGCCGCTGCCCGTGATCGGCTGGGCGCTGGTGGATGCCACCGGAAAGGTCATGGCGAGCCGCAAGCCCGGCCAACCCGTCCAAGGCACCGTGGATGCAACCGCGTTGCCGCAATGCAGCCTCTACATCACGAAACCGGGCCGTGAGGTCGCCTAACCGAGATTCCAGAACGGACCTATGAACCTCCCCGAAACGATTCAGCGCGCCGAGGCCTATCTCGCGGAACGGTTCCCCGTCGAGAAGATGAACTACGCCTCGATGGTGAAGAAGAAGGAAGTGCCGGTTCACCGCTTGTCGTGGGGATACTACATGGGCGGGTTGGCGCTCTTCTTCTTCAGCGTTCAGGTGGTGACCGGCTTGATGCTGCTGTTTTACTACCAGCCCACAGTGAGCGACGCGCATGCCTCGGTGGAGTACATCACCGAACACGTGCCGGCCGGCGCGCTCATCCGGAACATTCACGCGTGGGCTTCCTCGTTGATGATCGCCAGTGTGATGGTGCATCTGCTCACCGCATTTGCAATGAAGGCGTTTGCCAAACCGCGGGAGATTACCTGGATCACCGGCGTAGCCCTGCTTGGCATCACGTTCGCCTTCGGCTTCACGGGCTATCTGCTGCCGTGGCATCAGATCGCGGTCAACGCGACCAAGATCGGATTGCAGACCATTGAGGAAGTGGGCGCGTATCTGCCCGGTCAAATGGCCACCTGGCCGCGCGCGATCAAGGAGATCATTCAAGGCGAAGCGAGCGTCGGGCAGGCGACGTTGAGCCGGTTCTTCGCCCTGCACGTCATCATCCTGCCACTGACCATCGCGGCGGCGCTGGGCATCCATCTGCTGTCGGTCCAATTGCACGGCATGAGCAGAGGCATTGACGGCGAGCCGAGGCGGCAGGAGAAGTTCTTCCCCACGTTCTTCCTGAAAGACCTGCGGGTCTGGGGCGTGGCGTTCATGGTGCTGTTCATCCTTGGGCTGTGCCTGCCGTTTGAGTCGCTCTTCAGCTACCCGCTGTTCGAGCCCTACAACCCCAAAGGCTCGACGCCCGACGGCATCAAACCCGAATGGTACTTCTTCTGGGTGTATTACCCGCTGGAGCTGCTGCCGTTCTGGGTGATCATGCTGGGGCAAGGATTGTTGGGCGCGGTGCTGCTGGGCACGCCCTGGATTTTCCGGAACAGCAACCGGCGCACGCTGCAACTGCTCGCGGTGGCGGCGGGTCTCTACTTGATCGTCATGACGATCTTCGGCGAGAACATCTACCACCTGTTCAAGGGCTGAAATCACCATGAGCAACGAGCATCGTATGTCTCTTTCCCCTCTTCATCTTAATCGCAATCTTACTCTTGATCCCCGTCGCCGCAGCAGCGCGAACCGAGAGATTAAGAGTAAGAGCAAGATTAAGAACGTGACCTTGGTGACGCTGTTGATGGCCACGCTGTCAGCGCAGGCCTATCCCGAGTTTCAGCAGCACATCGTCAAGACAGCGCGCCGTCCGGTGAACTGCGCGTTGTGCCACACGCACGCCGACGGGCCGGAAGGCACAGCACCCGGTCAGATCGGTCACCTCACGCAGGCCGAGCAGGCAGAACTGGTGCGCGCGCGGGGCGCATTCGAGCCGGGGCAAAAGGTGAACAGCCCGATCCTGAATGGCTTTGGCAATCACATCATCAACGCCCTTGGCAAGAAGCGGTTTCTGGAAACCCGCCTCGCCCCGGCCCAGCTCGCCGAAGCGTTGCCCAAGGACAGCGACCTGGATCACGACGGGATTCCGGACGCGCAGGAATACGTCGCCGGCACGCATCCGTTGCTGGAGAGCGATGGGAATCCGTGGCTGCTGTTCCGGGCCAACTTTGCGCGCAACTCCACGCAAATCCTCCTGACCCTGGCGGCGACCATCGTTGGCCTCTGGGGACTAGGACATCTGCTTCGGGGCTTCGCCGCTGCCGTGCACGTCGAGAACGAACAAGAGGAAGTTGAAAGCTGAAGCGTCTCCAAGAATTGTCACAACTCCCCATGGCATCCCAAATTACTGACTGGCGTCCCGAAGACCCAACCTTCTGGGAGCAAACCGGCAAGCGCATCGCCTGGCGCACGCTCTGGATCACGACGCTCTCGCTCGTGCTCTCCTTCGCGACGTGGTTCGTGATGAGCGCCGTAGTCGTGCGGTTGCCCGGCATCGGCTTCAAATTCGACGAAGGCCAGCTCTTCTGGCTGACTGCCATGCCCGGGCTGGCCGGCGGCACGCTGCGGCTGATCCACATGTTCCTCATCCCGATCTTCGGGACGCGCAACGTCATCACGTTGGCCACGCTGGCCAAATTGCTCCCGTGCCTCGGGCTCGGCTTCGCGATTCTGAACCCGGAGACGCCGTTTTGGATGTTCCTGTTGCTCGCGTTCCTCGCGGGCTTCGGCGGTGGCGACTTCTCGTCCTACATGCCCAGCACCAGCGTGTTCTTCCCGAAACGCCTGCAAGGCACGGCGCTCGGCATCCAGGCGGGCCTTGGCAACTTTGGCGTCAGCCTCACCCAGTTTGTCACGCCGTGGATCATCTCCTTTGCGGTGGCGGGCGGCGTGTTCGGCGGCTCGCAGACCTTCACCAAGGGCACGAAGACCTCGCAAATCTGGCTGCAAAACGCGGTGTTCTGGTATGTGCCGTTCCTCGTGGTGCTGGGCATCCTCGCGTGGTTCATGTTGCGCCGCGTGCCGGTGAAAGCCTCGTTCCGTGAACAGCTCGACATCTTCAAGAACAAGCACACCTATTTCTGCACCGTCACCTACGTCATGACCTTCGGCGCGTTCTCCGGCCTGTCTGCCGTGTTCCCGCTGCTGATCAAGACGGTCTATGGAAACTTCGAAGGCGCGCCTGATCCGCTCAAGTATGCGTTCATCGGACCGCTCATCGGCTCGGCGATGCGCGTGCTGGCCGGTCCGCTCACGGACAAGTTCGGCGGCGCGATCTTTACGCAGCTCTGCGGCCTTGGGCTGATCACGGGCGCGGCGGTGCTGGGCTTCGGCGGATTGCTCACGCCCACATCGCTGGACCAGTTCCCGATGTTCGTGTGGGTGATGCTCGGGATGTTCTTCTGCACCGGCGTGGGCAACGCCGCCACGTTCCGCCAGTATCCCGTCATCTTCTCGCACTCGCCGCGGCAAGCGGCCGGCGTCATCGGGTTCACGGCCGCCATCGCGGCTTACGGGCCGTTCCTCTTCGCCACGTTGATTGGCCAATCGAAGAAGGCGCTCGGTTCGCCCAAGCCGTTCTTCATCGGCCTGATGCTTTTCTGCGTGGCCGCCACGGTGATCAACTGGTGGTTCTACACCCGCAAAGGCGCGGAGAAACCTTCGTAGGCAACCGTCGCCTCGCCCGGCCCAACTCCCGACACTCCATGAACGGAACGAACGAACCCCCAGCCGAACTCGCCGCGGTCGCCGCCGCCGCGCAACCGCACGCCCACGTCTGGGACAAGAGTGAAGTCGCCAAGCGCAACACCATTCTCACGCTCTCCACCACCGCCTTCACGCTCATGTTCGCGGTGTGGCTGATGTTCGGCGTGCTGGGCATTCCCATCCGCAAAGAGTTTGGCCTCACGGAAGTCCAGTTTGGCTGGCTCACGGCCATCGCCATCCTAAACGGCTCGATCTGGCGGCTGCTCTTCGGCCTGTGGACCGACCGCTTCGGCGGACACAAGGTACTGACGATACTCGTAGGCCTCACAGCGATTCCCTCGTTCCTCGTCAGCCGTGCGGCGACGTTCAACGAGTTGCTCTTCTATGCGTTTCTTGTCGGCATGGCGGGCAATGCGTTCTCGATTGGGATCGCATGGAACTCGGCGTGGTTTCCGCGCGATCGCCAGGGCTTTGCGCTCGGCGTGTTTGGCGCGGGAAACGTCGGCGCATCGGTCACCAAGTTCATCGGGCCGGCACTCATCGCCATCGTGCCGGCCGCGGGCTACTTCGGATTTGTGCCCGGCGGGTGGCGGTTCGTGCCGTTCCTCTACGGCATCCTCTGCCTGCTCATGGCAGCGGGACTGTGGTTTCTCTGTCCTTCCGAGGATCGCAAACCCGGCGCGGGTCGGTCGCTTGGCGAGTTGCTCCGTCCGCTCCGCCAGATGCGCGTGTGGCGGTTCAGCCTCTACTACGTGATTGTCTTCGGCGCGTACGTCGCGCTGTCCGTCTGGTTGCCGAAATACTACGTGGACGTCTTTGGCATTCCCCTCGGCAAAGCTGCGTTGCTTACGGCCCTGTTCATCTTCCCAGCGAGCTTGCTGCGCCCGCTCGGCGGCTGGCTTTCCGACAAGTTCGGCGCACGGCGCATCATGTACTGGGTTTTTGGCTCGATGCTGCTGGCGCTGCTGGTGCTCTCCGCGCCGCAGGGCCACATCGTGCTCTATGTGCCCGAGAAGATCCATGCCGGCGGCCAGTTCGAAACCATGCGCTTTGTCATGGGGCCAACCCTGTTCACGATCTTGGTGTTCATCGTCGGGTGCGGCATGGGCATCGGCAAAGCGGCGGTTTACAAATACATCCCCGAGTATTTTCCGAAAGACGTGGGCGCGGTCGGCGGTTTGGTCGGCCTGCTGGGCGCGTTGGGCGGCTTCTTTCTCCCGCCTTTGTTTGCCTATGCATTCAAAGCCACGGGCATTCCGCAGACGACGTTTGCCATCCTGTTCGTCATCACGCTCGCGAGCTTTGGCTGGTTGCATTGGGTCGTGTATCGCATTCTCCACCGGGCCACGCCCCAGTTGCAGAATCAATTTGAGGAGAGGAAATAGCCGCATGATCCGGATTGAGCATCTGTTCATTTCGCCCGGACACAACTTCTTCGGGCATCACGGCCAGGCTGCCGGCGAACATCCGATTCTCGCAGTCGAGCACGTCGAGTGCGTAGCCGGACGCGGCCTTCGCGGCGACCGTTTCTTTGACTACAAGGAAGACTACAAGGGCCAGATCACTCTCTTCTCGATGGAGGTCTTCGATGCGCTGCGACGGGAGTTGAGCCTGCCCGAGGCCCAGCCACAGGCCACACGGCGCAACGCCTTCACGCGCGGCGCCGATTTGAACGCGCTGATTGGCCAGGAGTTTGAAGTGCAAGGCGTGCGCTTCGCGGGCGTGGAGGAAAGCAGGCCGTGTCATTGGATGAACACCGCGCTCGGGCTGGGTGCGGAGGGATGGCTGCGCGGTCGCGCGGGGCTGCGTTGTCGTATCCTCACGGACGGCATGCTGAAACGCGAGGTGTGACTCGTGAAGCGCGAGTTGTCATCCCAGCCGGAGCTGGCGCTTAGCGCGGTGATTCTCGCCGGCGGTGCGTCCAGCCGCATGGGCCGCGACAAGGCGTGGGTGGAGTCCGCCGGGAAACCCTTGATCCAACTGGCCGTGGAAAAGGTCCGCGAGCTGGGCATCCAGGAAATCTTCATTTCCGGGCGGGCTGACGGGGATTACAGCGCGCTGCACCTGCCGGTGCTATACGATCTTGAACCGGGCTTCGGCCCACTCGGGGGCATTGAGCGAGGATTGCGACACTGTTCCCAGCCGCTGTTGCTGGTCCTGGCGGTGGACCTGCCTCAGATGAGTGTGGCGTTCTTGCGAAAGCTCGTCACACAATGCGACCGGCTAACAGGCGCCGTGCCCCGGCTTCGCAGCGATCTTGAGCCACTTGCTGCGATTTATCCCAAGCGCTGCCATGCGTTTGCTTTCAGTGCCATCACCAAGTCCCAACACGCCGCGCATGATTTCGTCACGGCATGCGTGAGAGAGCGCGCGATCCGCCTGATGTCCGTGTCGCCAAGTGATGGCCGCCATTTCGCAAACTGGAACCGTCCATCGGACAGTGAACGCCTGTTAGGTTCCAAGAAGTCCTAGCAGCTCTGCCTTGCGTCCTTGCTGGCGATCAGATAGGTCTTGTGGCCCAGTCTCCAAGTCACCATTGCCGTGTCGCCTGCTTGAGGTTGTATTGCGTCTTGGGCGTCACCACGCAATTGACTCCGCCACTCTCCCTCCCGGCTATTGTGTATCCGATACCCCATTGCGATGGATCATCGTTTCGTGAAGATGCACCGCCAGAACCACATCGTTCCCAGCCCACCGCAAATGGCAGCGCCAATGAAGTTCGCTTGCGGACTACTGCTCCACAGCCACGCGCCGAGAAACGACCCACTCGTCACAACACAGTCGCGAATGAGATAATACGCGCCGTAAGTGCGCGACCGGAGTTCCGGCGTAGCCTCGCCGATAATGAGCGCCTTGCGCGCTGGTTCGCCGAATTCTTTCAGCCCGCGCACGACAAATGCGAAAGTCAGCCAGGCGAAACTGTGCGCCCACAGTAGCGTGAGCGGGAACAGTGTGAAGAAAACGAACGTCGCCAGCACGAATGGACGGCGACCGTGTTTATCCGCGAGATGCGCCACCGGGATGTAACAGAGCATTGCCGTGACCATCTCCAAGGCCACGAGATAACCAAATTGCTGCGCTGTCACGCCACCTGAATCCATCGCCCACAAAATCACGAACGCATACGGAATCCGTTCGCAAAAGCGGATTAGAATGTCGCTCACGAGCAATTCGCGGAGAGAAGGCGTGAAGGATTTGACCACTCCGAAAAATGAAATGTCCGCAGCCTTTGCGTTGTCGGGTTGAGAAACGGCTGCTCCGTCCGGCTCGAACATGAACCATTGAAACACGGCGGTGAGCAGGCTCATCACAATGCACAGGGCGAGCGCGTATCTTACCCCATCCGTCCAGCCATAACGCGTGAGCAGCCAGCCGCCGATCAGCGGGCCGAGGATCATCGGCACACGGCGGATCAGCGACTGGACGCCGATACCCATCGTGTGCCGCCGTTTGTCCAACGACGTGGCGACGACGGAAAAAGTCGCGGGTAATGACAATGCGCTCCAAGCGAGAAAAAGAAATGAGCCAAATAGCAGCGCGAGCCAGTGCGGCCAGAGCAAAACCAAAACATAGCCGGCCACGGAAATAAGGCTGAACAGGAGCAGTGACCGGCGTTGTCCCCACCGGTCGGTCAACCAGCCGCCCGGATACGCATAGACTGCGCCGAGAAAAGTTTGCAGCGCGTCGAACAGACCAATAACGAGGATTCCGCCGCCGAGCGTCTCGATGTATTTGGGTGCGAAGACAAGCCAGAGCCTTTCGCCTGTGCCTGCGAGCACCAGTGCGACGAGCAACAGCGAGGTGTTGCGGCGCAGCGCGAGGAATTCGGCGATGTCGCGCCAGCGGCTCATGCCTCTGGCGAAGCGTCCGCACGTCTCCTGCACTCGGCATAGAGCGCGTCATAGACAACAAACTCGCGCGCCAGGATTTCCTGATCGCTCAGTCCTAGCGCGGAAAAGCCGAATGCCACCCAGCGCAAGCCTTCACCCGCCGGATGCGGATTCGTCGGATGCGAGTCGGCAGCGCGGACGATTTCGCCAAGCAGCACGAGCGCCGGGTCGGTGAGGTTGTATTTCCTGAGAATCGAGTTGAACGAAACATCTTTGCAGTGATGCCCGAGTTCGCAGCCCTCGATGTCGAACGGAGTCGCACCAAGCTCTGTTTCCTTGGCCTCGACCTGATCCGCCGGCACGAACAGAAACTCGGCCTGCGGGTCGATGAACTTCTTGATGAGCCACGGGCAGGCCACGCGGTCCACTTTTACCTTCTCACGGGTGATCCATTTCATTTCGGAATGCTAGCCCACAGTGGTTGCCCCGCTACCTTAACTTTCCTTCAGAATTGGCGGCTCGCCCAAGGGCGCGGAAGCTGCCATTTTATTGCCGCGTGGCGAACATTCTCATCATCGAAGATGACCCGAAGACGGCCAATGCCATCCGCAACGGCCTGCGAGGCGAAGGTTACGACGCCGCGGTGGATCGAACCGGAGACGATGGAGCGTCGCGACTCTCTTCGGCAACGTTTGACCTTGTGCTCCTGGATTGGATGCTGCCCGGTCGCGATGGCATCACCCTTCTCCGGCAACTGCGCGCGCGCGGTGAACAGACGCCCGTGCTGCTGCTGACAGCGCGGGATGCGGTGGAAGACCGCGTGCTCGGTCTCGACAGCGGCGCGGACGACTACCTGGTGAAGCCGTTCGCCTTCGCTGAACTACTGGCCCGCATCCGCGTGCTCCTGCGGCGGACGGGCGACACCGAACGCTTGCGCCGGCAAATTGGCGACTTGGTGCTGGATGTCGAGAATCGCCGGGTGTTGCGAGGTTCGAAAGAAATCACGCTCACGCCACGCGAGTTCGACCTACTGGCATATCTGGTCCGTCACCACGGCCAAACCGTCACGCGCCAGATGCTCGCCCGTGACGTGTGGCGCGAGCAGCAGCGCGTCACGCCGTTGGACAACGTGATAGATGTCCACGTTGCCCACTTGCGCCGTAAGATTGATGATGGACACCGCAGCAAGCTCTTGCACACGGTCCGGGGCGTGGGATTCGCGTTGCGCGCGGAGACACAGGCATGAACTGGTTGCGTCGCCAATCGCTGACGTTGCGCCTCGCGTGGTGGCACGCGGCCACCGCGCTGGTTGTGGTCGTGGCGCTTGCGTTGTTCGTTCGACATACCGTCTCGGAGCGGCTGTTGCAGGAACTGGATCGCCAGCTTCGCATTGATTTCGATGTTATCGAAGCCCAAGTCGAGGAGTCGCAAGGCAAGCTCGTATGGCTGTTGCGCGGTTCGCACGGCGATGAGGGCTACGCCCGCATGGCCGCGTGGTTCGAAGTGTGGAGCGAGGACGGCAACCTGCTGCTGCGGCACTGGCCCGTGCCCGAAACCGAAGCGCACGCTCGCCTTGGGCCACCGACCGGCCAACAATTGCGTTTTTACTCCGCCGAAGTCGAACCCGGGCTGTTCGCCCGCGTCATGGAGCGACCGGCCCGAACCGCGCATCGCGACGTGATTCTACGCATTCTCCGCGACGAATCCGGGCTGCGCCGCACCCAACATGAACTGGCGGACGTGACTCTGTTCGGGCTGCCGCTGGCTGTGTTGCTCGCCGTGGTGGGGGGCTGGTTCGTGGCGCGACGCTCGCTTGCGCCGGTGGGAACGATGGCGGCCCGGGCGGGAGAGATTTCCGCCAGTTCACTTTCACAGCGCCTTCCCGTGGCGAATCGGCACGATGAACTGGGCCGGCTGGCTACGGTTTTCAATGCCACGTTACAGCGGCTCGAAAACTCGTTCGCGGAACTCCGCCGCTTCGCTGCCGATGCCTCGCACGAACTCCGCACGCCCCTCACTGCGCTGCGGGCCGAGGGTGAAGTCGCGCTCAACAACGCGCGCGAGCCAGAGCAATTCCGCCAGAGCATCGGCGCGATGCTGGAGGAAGCGCAGCGCTTGCAGGATCTCGTGGACTCGCTGCTGACATTGGCTCGCGCTGAGGCCGATCAACAGCCGTTGAATCGCGTGCCGGTCGAGCTTGGCACGCTCACCCGGGAAGTCGTCGAGAGCCTGCGCGTCCTGGCCGACGAGAGGCAACAGTATCTCACGGTCGAGACGGATGGAGACATCACTCTCACGGCGGACGCAACCTTGCTCCGGCATGCCTTGCTCAACCTCGTCCACAACGCCATCCGCTACACCCCGGCAGGCGGACGCATCGCGATCCGCTGTTCGCGCCGCAACCAAGATGCCGTCATCGAAGTCACGGACACCGGCGAGGGTATTGCGCCGGAGCACCACGCGAAGGTCTTCGAGCGATTCTACCGGGTGGACAAGACCCGCTCACGTGCCGAGGGCGGCGCAGGGCTGGGGCTGGCCATCGCCAAGCTCGCCGTCGAGCGCCACGGCGGGCGCATTGAGTTGGAAAGCAAATGTGGCAAGGGCAGCTTGTTCCGAATTGTTCTTCCGGCGTCCCACTGATAGTTTGCAGTCCATGTTCAGAACGAGCTTCTCCCGACTTGGCGTTGAACCGATGTGCCCGACGCCGCCCGGCGAAATGCCCGGCGGCTGCAAACTCAACGCTGCCGTCACGCGCAAGCTCGCCGGTGAAGGATTCAAGGGCCGTGGCCGTTGTTAATGAAAATGGACGAAGAAGTCCGCCGACAAATTGACGCGCTGTTCAAACCCAACCCGTATCACCCGACGTGAGAAGACTCTGAAAAATGCCATCGGCAACGAACAATCAGTCAACCGTTCTGCTCGCGTGGAGTAAGCTCGTTCCAGTATCCGAAGGCCAAGACCCGCTCGGATTAAATTTGCGAGTGTCGGCGCGGCTTTCCGGTCAGTTGCTTCACTGCATCACGTCTATTACGCCCCGTGCGCGTTACTTTTCTTTTTTTCCGTGGTGCGTCGCTGAGTTCAACCGCAGAGAGAAAATCGAAAGGCCAAGTTCAAACCTCCGTGACGCGATTCGACTACGGGAGAAGGCGCTGACGCTTGGGTGCGTCCTGCATCACAACGGTCAGGCTTGCGACGGCGGAAGTCTGGTCGGTTCAAAGCAAGCGATTGCGTGGCTGGAAAAGCATCCCGACGCGACGCCGATGTTTTCAAAACTCTCCTTCACAAAAAATCCAGCACTGGACGCCTATTTCAATTCTCTGGTGCATCTTGGATTCTTCGTCGCGGACGAGGAGCAGCCGGAAGAAATCGAAACCGAAGAAGCCCCACAGGTGGCTCTTAGCGAGTTGGAGTTGACGCCGCTCGGTCAGCGAGTCGCTGCAACTTACGAAGCTGCGGTCGGGAAGCTCCCGGTTGTCACGATGCTTCCAAAGCAACCGGACGCTTGCAGTCCGCCGAACCTGAAAAGGCTGGGCGAAGTCGGTGGCCTATGCGAGTTGAGCCAGCCCGCGTCCCCAGACCGGGAGCTTTTGAGGAACGTCTTTTTCAATCACGTCGGAAGCCCAGGTGAGTCTCATCGTTTTCGGCATGACAGTCTAGTGCTTCTGCTGGAGTTGGTCCGCCAACTTGCGGCGCATGATGTCACACTCGATGTGGATGCGTTCAACGACGCTGTGTTTTATGGCAAGGTCTGGCAAGAGGATGATGCTCCGCTTTTGGAAATCAAATGGCCTGACCAGTTGACTGACATTGCGAATCGCTGGCGGATGTTTCACTTCCATTTCTACCTTTCCATCGCACTCGAAAGTCTTTTCGTCTCGGTTGTGTGCAAGGCGCGTTCTGCCGGTCTGAAAGGATTTCGGCTGGAAGCGTTGGTGGAAACTTTGAGTTCAAAGAGCGTGACCAAACATTTGGAGTCTCGGCTCTCCGTGAAGATGCCGGGCAACTTTCTGGACTCGACACCGCGCGAATTGTTCAAAGTCGCCGGTGTGGACATTCGCGCCGCAGATTCCAGCGGCAGCAACGAGATGGACCGACTGGTTGACTGGGCGCATCCGTTTTCCGAATCAAGTCTGGCTCTGGTTTTCCATGAGATAGACCGGGACACGCCAGAGGGAATTGCATCGGCGCTCTTGTTGCTCATCGTCACGGCGACACGATTCGTCCGCTGGGAAACGACGGGGCACGGCAGTTGGCTCGCCCAAGCCGTGCGCGACGCATACAAAGATGTGACTGTGCCAGTGGTGCTCCGCGAACTTCGCGAGAGGTTTTCCGACTACTGGAATACTTCGTGGCGGGAAATTGCGACGTTTGTGATGCGCCGGTTTGTCGTTCGACAGCACGAGGTGCTGGCCTACGACAAGAATTGGGATGGCAGCAGGGCCTTTTTCCACACCGAGAATGACCTCATTCGCTGGCGGCAGTTGAATTACGATGAAATCGGCGTTGGAAACGCCCGCTTCTCCAGAGCGCTTCAAATTCTCCGAGACCTTGCGTTGGTTGAGCGAGCCGACGGTGAGAAGAAACTCGTGTTGACCCAAGACGGCAGCCAGTGGCTGAAGCAAGAACTCGCAGCACTCGCACAGAAATGAAACCGTTTGATTTCAGTTCTTGGTTTGATGAAGACGCAACCAGGTTCGCCGTGCTTTCTACTTTTGAATTCGACACGGCTCATTTCGAGAGCCGCCTGCTTCGGTCGGCCGCTCTGAGCCAAGCCCGCCGCATCCTCGTGATGGTGGACGCGGATCAATTTCAAAAAGCGCTGGCAGAGAAACGGCCCGCTCGCTGGATCAACCAACGCTACCTCGTAGTGCCCGTTCGGCGGAAGCAGGGCGTGTTTCATCCGAAGCTCGGCCTTCTTCTCGGCGAGCAACGCGCAAGACTTTTGTGTGGGAGCAACAACCTGACGCAAGCGGGCAGCGCTCATAATCTCGAATTGTTGAACAGCATCCTGATTTCGGCGGAGGACGAGTCGTCACTCGCACATGCGGGTTTGATTCGACAGGCATTGGATTTTTTCAGCGCGTGCGCCCAACACGGCGAAGGGCACACCGCGAGAATTGCAGGCGACTGGTTGAGCGAAGCACAAGCTGAGTTTGCGTGGCTGACCGCACAGCCGCTTACGACTAAGCCTGTTCTGGAACTCGTGCATACAATGGACAGCAGTATTTGGGACTGGCTGCAAGAACGCATGAAACAAACCCCACCGTCGAAAATCGAAGTGCTTTCGCCCTTCTATGACTCCGACCTACGCTTGCTCCAACGAATCCGCACTGCGTGGCCGAAGTGTGCCGTGGAAATCACCGCACAACAGAGAACCAGCAACCTGCCCGCTGGCTTGCTCAAACGTTTCGGAAAGGGCGTTCGACTGTTTGATGTTGAAGGAGCTGGCAGTCGGCGGCTTCACGCCAAGCTGGTTGTTGCTGTGGTCAACGGCAAGGCAACGTGTTTGGCTGGCAGTGCCAATTTCACCGCTGCGGCCTTTGATGGAGTAAATGTTGAAACGTGCCTCGCATGGGAAGCCGATGAGAACGCGCTCAAGAGTTTGTTCGATGGCGACGTGACGCGTGCGCCCATTGCGCCCGATGAATTTGAATCCGGTGACGAGTCGCCGCCAGAGGAAGAAAGCAAACCTTCCACGCCCCTGCGCATCAAGAGCGCAACCCTCGAAGCAAATGGAACACTTTCTGTCGCGTTTGTTTTTGGTGCGGATTTCAAAGCTCAAAGCCTCAGCATCGCGCTGCAAAACTTTGGCGAACATGCGCCGGCAATCTGCCCGGCATTCAAAACGTGGACGAATGGGTCTGCCGAGGTGCAGGTGAAGCCAGAACACGCGGCCAGTTTCGGCGCGGCTGTCGCGTGTTTTCTCGTCGCTGATAGCGGCACAGAAAAAGTCACCAGCCCAATCTCATGGCTGATTCAGGAACACAAACTGACGCACGAGCCGAGCGAGCATCAAAACGGAAGCAGTCGTGAGGTCGAGGTGAGGGAAACCGGTCGTGGTCTGCTGGAACATCTCGATGAAATCGGCGCGAAGGAAGGGCAGTTGCAGGTCATCCAGTATCTCAACAACCTCAGTATTCGATTCGACGACAACGCAGTTGGCAGACATGGCAGCCGAGGTTGGAAAATCCTAATTCGCGACCCGTTCAGGCCCGACGCTGTGCCGGATTGGATAAGCCAGTTCAACGAGCAATTGCCTGGAATCGAAGCCGCAGTTTACGAGTTTGCTGACCGCCACGAGCGCAAGGTGCTGCGACGGCACGCGCGCCACGGGAACATCAACGGACTACCAAACTTTCTCGACGTGCTTGTTGCAGTAACGAAACTCCTTTTCGTCTTCTATCGGCGTGGGGTCGTCAACAAACAGCAAGTAATCGGCAGGCTCGTGCGATACATCGACATCTTCACCAATGGTTTCGAGACGCACGGCGATTGGTCAGCAGGATACATCGCAGCCATGTGCGAAGCGTTGAGCGGCAACGCGGACTTGATGAGAAAAAGTTTCGACGAACAAAACGTCAGCGGTCAGTTGAGAGCGCTGTTGCTCATTGCGCAAACAATCCGCTGCGACCCAAAGGAGAACGGGTGTAGCCGCCCAGCACAGTGCTTGCGATTGAAGGCCGAGAAACTTCGAGATTCTCTCAATCAGTGCAAGTTGGCCGCGCCGACGTTGAGCCGCGTCGAGGATTCGTTGCGCACTTATGAAATGTTGAGCGACGAGGAGATTAAAACTTGGCTCAAAGAAGTTGGTTAATCTTCGTCTTCAAGTTGGCTGAGCCTTGAAAACATTGTCCCCGAACTGAAACTCCCTTTGCCCAACGCCTGCCTTTGCACGAGGCTTCGGCAAGGCAGGCCGATTTCGTCATGGAAGACTACGTTGACTCGCCCGAACCGCTCCGCGACGCAGGCCCGTCCGCTCCATAGCGCACCGCACGACGCACCGCTTCCTTAACGAATCTTCAGTAACGCGCTCGCCGCCCGTCGGGCAGACTTCCGCAAAAACAGATGACCATGAAAACACTCAACACACTCCTGATAATATCCGCACTCACAACAACCGCCGCCCTGGCGCAGACCGCCAGCTTCGACGCCGCCGAAACCGGCAAGTCTCCGCTGGGCTGGACCGTCGCCATCACCGGCAAAGGCGAGCCCAAGTGGACGGTCGAGAAGGACGATTCCGCGCCCAGCAAACCGAACGTGCTCAAGCAATCCGGCGAAGTGCCCGGCCCGAGTTTCCCGTTGTGCATCCAGGACGCGCCCGCGCTCAAGGATGGCTTCGTTGAAGTGAAATTCAAATCCGTCAGCGGCAAGGGCGACCAAGCGGCGGGCGTCATTTGGCGCTGCGTGGACAAAGACAATTACTACATCTGCCGGCCCAATGCGCTGGAAGACAACGTCGTGCTCTACAAGGTCGAGAAGGGCAAGCGGACATCGCTCGACATCGTGGGGCGCAAGGGTGGCTACGGCGTCGAGGAGAAGGTTGCGCCGCAGACCTGGCACACGTTGCGCGTCGAGTTTGCCGGCAAAAAGTTCACCGTGCTCTTGAACGGCAAGAAGCTGTTCGAGGTGGAGGACGAGACGTTCAAGGACGCGGGCAAAGTCGGCCTGTGGACCAAAGCGGACAGCGTGATGCTGTTTGACGACTTCAGTTGCGGCGCGAAGTGAACCCACGATTCAACTGCCCATGAAAATCCTATCACCGCTCCGGTTCGTCGTTCTCTTGGCATTTCTTTCAGGCGTGGTCCTTGTTCCGCAGTCGCTGCACGCGGCCAAGGCTGTTCGCGCCCTCGTCACCAACTGGGGCGGCGACAGCATCGCCGTCATAGATCCGGTCGAAGGCCGGTTGGTCGCCGACATCAAGACAGGTCCGAAACCCCACGGCGTGGACATCGCGCCCGATGGCAAAACCATCTATGTCGCGAACGAGGGCGACGGCACGCTTTCGTTCATTGACCCCACGAAGAATCAAGTCACTGGCACGATTTCGGTCGGCAGCGCGCCCAACCAACTCATCACGTCGCCCGATGGCCGCTTTGTCTTCGTCACCCTGAACACCGATGGCGCAGTCGCCGTCGTCAGCACTGCCGAGCGCAAAGTCGTCAAGACCGTGCCCGTGGGACGCGGCCCGCACATCGTGATGCTGCGTCCTGATGGTCAGCGGCTCTACGTCACCAGCGAGGGCGACATGAAACTCGTCGAGATGGACGTGGCCACTTGGGAAGTGACCGGCGCAACGCCGCTGTTCGCGTGGCCGCGCGTGCTGGCGCAAAGCAAGGACGGTCGGAAAGTCTATCAAACCATCCGCTGGCTGAACGGTGCGTTGGTGGTTGACCCGGAGAAGAAACAGGTCGTTGACCGCATCGCCCTGGGTGAACCGAAGTTCGCTTCCGACGGCAAGGACGCGCACGGCATCGGCGTCACGCCTGATGGCAAGGAGCTTTGGATTGCAACCCAAACAACGGATGACGCGACCATTCTCGACACCACCGACCATCGTGTGTTGGGCAAGGCGCAAGTGGGCCGCGACCCGAACTGGCTCGAATTCACACCCGATGGCAAGCTCGCCGTCATCAGCAACACCGGCTCGGGCGACGTGAGCATTGTGGACGTGGCGCAGCGGCGCACGGTGAAGACGGTCAAAGTGGGCAAAGCGCCCAAGCGCCTCACGGTGGGCATGGTGGAGGTCGCTCCGTGAGGATGGCTATTTCGCTGCTGTTCGCCTTGGCGTTGCTCAATGGCTGCAAGCCCGGAAACCCACAATCAAACACCGTTATCGTTTACACCAGCGTTGACGATGTGTTCGCCCGACCGGTCTGCGAGCAATTTCAAAAGCAGACCGGCATCGAGGTGAAACTCGTGCCCGACACCGAAGAAACCAAAAGCACGGGGCTGCTCAACCGGCTCATTGCTGAGAAGGCGCGTCCGCAAGCAGACGTGTTCTGGAGCGGAGATCCGGTTCGCGCCTCCGTGCTCAAATCAAAAGGCATCTCCGCGCCGTTCAAACCGGCCAGCCCTGCGGATGCGACCGGACGGTTCAGCGATTCCGCCGGACATTGGTCCGCGCTTTCCGCGCGTGCGCGTGTATTCATCGTGAACACGAACCTTGTGCCGGCCACCGACACGCCACAGTCGCTACAAGCCTTCCTCGACCCAAAGTGGCGCGGGAAAGCCTGCTTCGCGAACCCGCTTTTCGGCACGACTTCCATGCACGCCGCCGCGTTGTTTGAAACGATGGGCGAGGCAAAGGCGAAAGAGTTCTTCGAGGGATTGCGTTCGAACGGTGTGAAAGTGCTTTCCTCGAATGGCGAAGTGAAGCGGCGTGTGGCCGCTGGCGAGTTCGCCTTCGGCCTGACCGACACCGACGACGCCAGCGTCGCCATCAAGGAAGGCAAACCCGTCACGCTGGTCTATCCCGACCAGGACAGTGCGGGCACGCTCATCGTTCCGAATGCCGCCGTGCTCGTTGCGAACGGACCGAATCCGGAGAATGGAAGGAAGTTCATTGATTACCTGCTCACGGCCGCAGTCGAGCAGTCACTCGCCCAGAGCGAAGCCGCGCAGATGCCGCTGCGTCCCGGTGTGCCCGTCCCGCCCGACGTGAAGCGCGTCGAAGAAATCAAGGCGATGCCTGTGGATTACGAAAAACTCGGCGCGCGCCTGGAAGAACTGGCGGCGGGATTCTTGAGGACGTGGTCGGCGTTGCCGTGAACAACCGCCATGAATGTTGCCGGACTTGATGCTCCATTCTGGCTCGCGCTAGGGCGCAGCGTGCTGGTCGGCGTGATTGTGGCGGCGGTTTCCTTCGGGATCGGCTGGCCGCTGGGCGTGCGAGTTGGACTGACAACCTTTCCAATGCGTCGCGTCCTGATGGCGCTGCTCGCGCTGCCATTGTTGCTGCCGTCCTTTCTCGTCGCGATCGGACTATCCATGCTGTGGCGCGGACTTGCCGGAGCGCCCGCTGTCGTGTGGGTGTTCGTCTGTCTCGGCGTTCCGCTGGTCACTTTCGCCGCCCTCGCCGCCACGCTCACACTCACCCGTGGACAAGCGGACGCCGCGCGGCTGGCGGGCGGACAACCACACTTCTTTCGGCTCGCCCTGCGGGCAGCGTTTCCGCTCGCGGGTCTCGCGGCAGTGCTCGCCGGTGTATTCACGCTGGCCGATCCTGGGCCGGGTCAAATCTTCGGCTGGCCGGGCGCGGCCAGCGAACTCCTCACGAGTTTCGCCGCGCGTTATGACCGAACTCTTGCCACGCGACAAGCCATCGCGCTCGCGGCGGTCGCGGCGCTGCTCACGTGGCCGCTGGCATGGAAGCTCGCGCCCGAAGTGGCGGCGGGACTCTTCGCGCGCGATGTGAATCATCCGTCACCCGTCCGCGCCCCGGCGACAGCCGGATGGCTCTTGGGTGTGGTTTCCGTGGTTACGTTTCTGCCGTTGGCCGGACTGTTGAAGCCGCTGTTCGCGCAAGCCTGGCCGGTGGCAAGAGCGTGGAATGAAGTGGCGCGAACCGGCATGGACACCTTGCTCTACGCGGCGCTCGCGGCGGCCATCGCCGTCATTGCCGCGTTCGCGCTCGCTTGGAGTGCGGGCAACTCGCCCATCCGCCGCCGCTGGCTCGTCACTGCCGCACTGGCTTTGCTCGCGTTACCGCCTGCATTGGTCGCGTTGTGGCTCATCCCGTGGAGCGGGCGCTTCACGCTCGGGCTCGCTCTCGCCTTGCGGGGATTGCCATTGGCGATTCTGTTCGCGCTCCGGGCCGTAAGTTCGATGCCGCCATCTTGGGTCGACGCGGCGCGCGTGCATCGCGTGCCACGAGCAACGTTTCTCTCACGGGTAGCATTACCGTGGTGCGCGCGCTGGGCATTTCCGGCGGCGGCTCTGGCCGCGCTTCTGGCGACTGCGGAGGTGGGCACGGTGCTTTTGCTGCACCCGCCGGGACACGGCAGCCTGCCACTGGCGGTGTTCACCATCATGGCCAACGCGCCCGAAGCACTCGTGGCCATGCTGTGCCTGTTTTACGTGACTCTGGCCCTGGCCGTCGCTGTCGTGGGCCAGCAGATGGTGCGACGACTATGACTTTGCTAACCGTTCAAGACGTGGCGAAGGCGCACGACGGTGCGACCGTGTTCGCCGGAGTCAGCTTCGCGCTCGCGCCCGACGACCGACTGGCCGTGTTGGGCGCAAGTGGCAGCGGCAAGACGACCCTGCTGCGGTTGCTGGCCGGTTTGGATGCACCAAGCTCTGGCGTCATCCAGCGCGCCGCCGCGCTGCGCATCGGCATGGTATTCCAAGACCTCGCGCTCTGGCCGAACCTGACGGCGCTCGACAACGTGATGTTCGCGTTGCCTGACGTGGCAAAGTCGCTCCGATTGCAGTCTGCCCGTGACGCGCTCGCCGCCTGCCGCGTGGCGGAATTGGCGGCGCGCAAACCCGGCATGCTCTCAATTGGCCAGCAACAACGCGTGGCGCTGGCGCGAGCTATCGCCTGCCGTCCGCAATTGCTGCTGCTCGACGAGCCGTTTTCCAGCCTCGACCCGCTGTTGCGCGAGGAACTCATGGCGGAAGTCCGGCGGCTGACCGCAGAAATCAACACGGCACTCGTGTTGGTGACGCATGACGTTTTCGAGGCGCTGGAGTTGAGCCAACAGGCGCTCGTCCTGGAAGACGGGCGGGTCGCGGAGGAGGGCGTGCTCGGCTTGTTGCTGGCCACACCTCGGTCGCGGTTGCTCAGGCAATTCGCCGCCCAGATGGAGTGCCACGAAACCGCGCTCAATGCAATCCGGCAACCCACCTCCCACAACCTATGACTACGACGTGTTCCGGATGCGATCCACGGCCTTTCGCGGCTCGCACGACCACGGCTCCGACGGTTTTCTTGGCCCATGTCGGTCGCGCGGAAATACAGGCAACACCCTCCCTGCTTGGTGTTGGCGCAAATTCATGCGGACAGTCCAGCGAAAGTGGACTGGCAAGCTCAGCGCGGGCGAGAAGATCACTGGCGAATCGTCTGCCGTCAGTAGAGATGACAACGCTGTTGAGCTCGGAACATCTATTCGCATCCGGTTCATATCTGGCCGCATTTGAACTCCTGCGAAACTCGGCAACATTGTGACCCTTGTTGGCCTAATTCAACTTAACCGAGCTGTAATTTGCCATGAAAGCAACACTCGTATTGGAAGCCGAGCACCCTCTGATAGCAAACGTGATTAAGGGCTTGAGTTACGCAATGTTCCGCATCGAGAATGCGCAGTCCACAGATTTGGCTACGCTTGAGACTGCAGCCGAGTTTTTGCAGCTTTACGCTGACAAGCTGCATCACGGCAAGGAGGAACACTTGCTCTTTCCTTTGTTGGTCCAGAATGGACTGGATGCGCAAGGCTGTCCGCTTGGAGTCTTGGAATCTGAACACGAGGAGGGTCGCGCGCTCGCTCGGGCATTGACTCAACTGGCCGCCGCCTTTAGCCGAGGCCAGACCGGCGCCCGAGCGGACTTGCTGACGACACTCCGTCGCATCGTGGACTTGTATCAAACACACATTCGCAAAGAGGATCAAATTCTCTTTCCTGTCGCGAACCGGATTCTTGGTCCAGCAGACCAGGCGCAACTCGCCATAAGGTTTCAGGCAGTAGATGAGGCGATCGGCTCCGCGACCATTGAGCGATTGGAGAGATTTGCCCGCGCATTCATCGCCCTTCCCGAACACACCGAGCAGAGCGCCCTGCCACACGTTTGCACGGACTGTGCATGCGGCGATTGATCTTGTGTGCTTCCTACCTACGCAAAAACGCGGTGCCCTCGCCAGTGTGGTTCCGTTCAACGGCGCAAGTTCACAATTCAGTGGCGAACGGGCACGCGCAGCAATCCGCCCCAAATGCCAGCAATGAGACAACTCATCCCCAGCAGCAACAATCCGATTCGTCCCAGCCGGTGACTGGGGTTCAGCGCTGCGGACGAGGCGGGTCTTTCGGAAGCTACATCACGCCGCACGGGCTTGTAGTACAGCCCGCATCTTCACGGGTTGTCTTACCAGGTCGGCAAGGGTGTAGCCATCCAGCACGGCGAAGAACGCCGCTGCGGCTTCATCCAAGACGCTTCTCAGACGGCAGCCGGGAGCGAAGCGACAGGATTGGTTTTGCCCGTCCCGGCATTCGATCAGTGTCTCGCTTTCTTCTCCCAGGCGGACGATACGTCCGAGTGGAATGGCTTCGGGTAGCCGGGCCAGCGTGAACCCACCGCCCCTGCCACGATGTGTTTTGAGGTAACCGCTGCGGCCCAGATCGTGGACTACCTTGACCAAGTGATTTCGCGAGATGTTAAACGTCCTGGCCACTTCATCCACCGTGACCCTCTCCGGACTGCGCAACGCAGCGTGCATGAGCACACGGAAGGAGTAGTCGGAATAGACGCTCAGTTGCATGGGCGACAAGATGCGCGCATGCGGAAGCCACTTCAACGTCAAAGATGTATTTGCAATACATCTTGTGGTTGTTCATTCTCTCCAAAGACGATTGCTCCCATGAACTGCGCCAGCATCTACCAGCACTCCATGCAGGACCATAACCGGCTGCGTGAATTGTTTCGTCAGTTTCAGATGCTTAGGTCCAACGACCGCGCAAAGGCGGTCCAACTCTTCGAATCGTTCAAGACCGGATTGGAACACCATATCGCATGGGAGGAGGACGTGTTGTTTCCTGCATTTGAATCCCAGTTCGTACACCTGGGTTGGCCGACTCAGGCCTTGCGCCGGGAGCATCTGGAAATCCGCGAGTTTCTGAACGCCATCGCAGAGAAGTTGAGGGACGAGAACTGCGAGACTGACGTTGAAGAACTAGGGCTGGAAGCCGTGCTCCGCCCGCATACTGACAAAGAAGAGAGCATCCTCTACCGCATGGTTGATCAAGTCTCGGGCGGGGAGGAACGGTCCGAGATTCTCGCCCGTATGATCGCGGGCACATGAACCAGGAACATTGAGCGCGCAAAGCGCAACACCTGAGCAACACCGTTGAAGCAGAATTATGAAAACCATCGCGCCTGAAATCACCGTCGGTGAACTCGTCCGCGCCGTGCCTGCCCGGGCGCGCATCTTTGAGAACCTCGGCATTGATTACTGTTGCGGCGGCAAGAAACCGCTGGCCGAAGTTTGCCGCGCCAAGAATCTCGACCCCGCCACCGTCGTGGCCATGCTCGCCGCGCTGGACGGCGCGGCGGATTCGCCCAGCGCCAATCCCGACACCATGAGCCTGACCGAACTATGCGACCACATTGAGCGCGCGCATCACGACTGGCTGCGCGAAGAGTTGCCACGGCTCGATTTCATGACGCGCAAGGTACCGATGGTCCATGGTGACCACGAACCGCGCTTGCACGAGATTCGTCAGGTGTTCGAGTCGTTCCAATCCGAGATCGTTTCCCACACGCGCGAGGAGGAGGAGCAGGTGTTCCCAGCAATCCGCAAATTGGAGTCCGCCAAGGCAAATCGGGCTGAAGCCGTTGCGTCGCTGAAAGCCGCGTTTGCCAAACTGGAGTCTGAGCATGAAAAGGCCGGGGCAGCGCTGGAGCGATTCTCCGCGTTGAGCGATCGCTACACGCCGCCGGACTGGGCATGCAACACCTTCCGGGCGATGTTCGACACGCTGGCCCAGTTGGAGCGCAATATGCACCAGCACGTTCACAAGGAGAACAACGTCCTGTTCCCGCGCGCGCTGGCGCTGGGAGGCTCGGTATGAACGACCACGGCAAACTCCCGTTGGTGTATTCCTGTTCTGGTGCGTCGAGCGCCGCGCAAATGGCCAACCATCTCGCGATCAGGCTCGATCGTTTGAAAGTCGCCGAGATGTCCTGCATAGCCGGCGTGGGCGGTGACGTGAAGCCCTTGGTAAAAACTGCGTTGTCCGGCCAGCCTATCATCGCGTTGGACGGGTGTCCGCTGCAATGCACGGCGAAGATCCTGGACCGTCACGGGCTGAAGGCGGACAAGCATCTGGACCTGAGCGATCTGGGCGTGCAGAAGCGCAAACACGAGGATTTCGATCCGCAAGAGGCAGCGCGCATACTGCAACGACTGCTCGATGCGCCGGATTTTCCGGGGCGCTCGCAACTTGCCGCAGACACCACAATACCATCTGCAGCACTGACGGCCGCGGCTGTGGAAAGTGACCTGGTCGAATGCGCCAGCTCGCCGTGCTACTTGGCCGAATTCACAGACTAAGAGCAATCGAATCATGAACCGCATCGAAGGCGTTTGTCGTGAAGTGATCGAGAAATCTGAGTGGCTGGCAATTGCGACCGCCGGCCCGGACGGACCGCACTTGGCCGCCTGCTGGACGCGGAACATTCTCCCGTTGGAGGCCGACGCGGACGAGATTCCCATTCAGGCTTGGCGCTTGGAAACCACTGAGAAGAACCTGAAGCTCGATCCGCGCGTCGAGTTGCTGTTTGTCGCCCGGGAGGTGAAGCGAGCCAAAGGCGACGGTCAGGGCTGCACTGTCATCGGTACCGGCAAACTGCTCACCGCTGGCCCGCAAGCGGAAGCGACGCGAGTCCGTTTCCCGTATGCGCGCGGGGTGTTGGTGGTCAAAGTCACCGGCCTCAAAACACATTTGCCATGAAGGCATCTCCGCAGAGGTTGCGTCCTTCGACACTCTGTATTCACGCCGGCACGCATCTCGACGCGGCCACCGGCGGCGCGTGCAGCCCGATTTACACGTCCACCGCTTACGCCTTCCCGAACCCCGCGAACACCAATTTCTATCCGCGCTACTTCAACACGCCCAATCAACGCGTAATAGCCCAGAAGCTGGCGGCGTTGGAACAAGGTGAGGACGCGCTGGTGTTCGGCTCGGGCATGGCGGCCATCTCTACCGTGCTTTTTGCCCACCTCAAACCGGGCGATCATGCGGCGTTCCAAGCCGATCTCTACGGCGGCACGCATCAGTTGGTCACGAAAGAACTCGCGCGCTTCGGGGTGGAAACTTCTTTCAGCAAGACCGCCGAAGAATTCGCGACAGCGCTAAAGGCCAACACTCGCCTGATCTATGTCGAATCGCCGTCGAATCCGCTGCTGCGTTGCGTGGACCTCGCGGCCGTGGCCAAGCTTGGGCGAGAACGCGGCGTGCTCACGGTGGTGGACAATACCTTCGCCACGCCCATCAATCAGAATCCGATTCCGCTCGGGTTTGACGCCGTCATTCACAGCGCGACGAAGTATCTGAATGGCCACAGTGACGTGAACGCCGGCGCGGTTGTGTCCTCCGCTGTGATCATGCGCCGTTTGACCGAAGCGGCGACGAACTACGGCGGCATGCTGGACGCCCATTCGTGCTATCAACTCGAACGCGGCTTGAAGACGCTCGCCCTACGCGTCCGCCAGCACAACGAGAACGCCGGACGACTTGCGCGCTTCCTACAAACGCACCCTGGGGTAGCTCGCGTGAACTATCCCGGCCTGCCCGAACATCCCGACCATGCGATTGCGGTGCGGCAGATGCGCGGGTTTGGCGGTATGCTCTCCTTCGAGCTGCGTGACCCCGGCCAGGTGGACCGGCTGCTTAGCGGACTGCGCATCGCAATGCCGGCGTTGAGCCTGGGCGGCGTGGAAAGCCTCGTCTGTGTTCCCAGCCGAACCTCGCACCGCTTGATGACACCCGCGGAACTCCAGCGCGCCGGCATCAGTGATGGCTTGGTGCGCGTGGCGGCGGGGGTGGAAGACATTGAGGATTTGCTGGAGGATTTCACTAGCGCCTTGGAGTTGGGCGACCGTTGTTAGAACGCTGCGCCTGCCGCGAAGCGGGGCGATGCTGTGCGGATTGTTCGGAGACTGCGTTGTGCGTAATCCGGCAGTCATTTGCCCCCACTGCCCCTTGGCCAAGAGCTTCGTTTCCTCAAAAACCCTTGCGTTTGCACAGATGCCTTCTTAACTTGCCAAGCAGATGTGCTAACCAAGGCAATAAGTCAGAGTTTTTTATGAAACAGTTTTGGCCCTTCTTGTTCTCCCTCAAGATTGCCGTTCCCTTGTCCTTGGGACTTTTCTCGACCTCAGCAAGCGCCGCCACAGTCGTCTGGACTAACACTGGCAGCGGCAATTGGAGTGCGGCTACGAACTGGTCACCCAACACTGTGCCGGCCTCTGGCGACACGGTGTTTATCACCAATGCCGGCACGTATGTGGTGACCGTTGACGCCAACCCAACGCTGGGCGGCTTAACCGTCGGCGGCACTACGAACGGCGCGGTGACTCTGAACCTCAACTCCGGGACGCTGACGCTGAACGGTGGATCGTCTTTTGCCACCAACACGGTCTTCAATCTGGGTGGAGGGACACTTGCCGGCTCGGGCACGGTCACTTTCCGCGGCGGAGTCAACTGGACCTCGGGCACGATGAGCGATGTGGGCAAGACGATCTTCGCGAGCACGGCGACGGTGAACCTCTCCAGTGCGAACCCGAAAGTGTGGCGGCAGCGGACGATCGAGAACTACGCGGCGGTGACCTACACGGGGGGCGGGTTCTATGCGGACCTCCTGGGCGTGTGGAACAACCAGAGCG
>CAZWJC010000077.1:0-25546 GCA_964634255.1 uncultured Verrucomicrobiota bacterium
ATCCCAAATTGATCTCCAGTATCGCCGTAACCAGCTATTCCCTTCGCTCGATTTGTTTGCGAGCCACACGCGGAAAGGCGCGAGCACGGGCCAGCTACTTCCCCCACTAACCCCCGAGGCGTCGCTGTCGGACGCCGGCGGCCAGATTGTGGACGGGGATGTTCCTTCCAGCGTCTTGGGCATCGTGCTCTCCGTTCCATTGAGCCGGACGACGGAACGCGGCAATTACCGGGTCAGCAAGCAGCTCAAAGCCCGGGCCGAACTCCGCGTCAAGCAATACGAAGAGCAGGTTCTTCGGGAAATCTCCGATGCCCTGCATACGGCGCGGGCATGCCTGGAGCGGGTTGGTCTTGCGCGCCGCGCCCGGGCACTATGCGAGGACGCGCTCCACGCAGAGGAGCAGAAGCTCGCCGGGGGCAAGAGCACCCTCTTCGTGGTGCTCGACCTGCAAAAAACCGTCGCCGCTTCGCGCTCCGCCGAGGTCCAGGCCAAGGTTGACTACAACCAAGCCGTCTCCCAACTCCGCTTTGCGGAGGCGACTTTGCTGGACCAGATGGGCTTGGCTGTTGAAATCCAATAGGGAGTCGCGGCCTAAAGGCATGTAACACCCGGAGCCTGCGCCTACCACTTTACCGGCACGGTCATCTTCTTGTTGAACTTGTTCCGGTAATGGAGCTGGTGGTGTTGCAACCCGTATTCGTGGACGAGCTTGGTGAGCTTCACGTCGTAGCAGCAATACTCCGCGATCTCGTAGAGCTTGCCCTGCTTGAACCACTCGATGGCTTGCAGCCCTTCGGCGGTCTTTTCCAGGCCGAAGGTCGCGGTGGCGATGGAATCGAGCGAGAGCCGGTGCTGCAGCGTTTCCTGGAGCGACACCATCATGTCGAGGGTTGGCACCTGGCGCAGGTCCAGCGGCGTGTAGCCGTGGAGCACTTCATAATCGAATCGCAGGTTGTTGAAGCCCACCACGAGATCCGCGCGCTGGAGCTCGGCGATGAGATCGTTGACCTGCGCCTCGCCGTAGATGCAATAGCCGCCGCGCGCCGTGCTGAAGGTCACGCCGACGCTCATGCCCATGCGGCTGATGTGGTTCCAGCCGCCGACTTCCTCGGCGGATTTCTGCGTTTCGAGATCGAAATAGACGATGTTCTTCACGGCGCGGCGACCATCAAAGCCGCTGCCCGCGCCGGACACAAACCAAATCTCCGGCCGGACCGCCCATATGGCGACCCTCTGCGGTGGGTCTGGGAGTTGATCAGCGGTGCCGCGCTTCGCTGGCGACCCGTTGTGGATTCAGGGTGAACAAGTTTTCCTCAAGTTTTCTGCAGCGTGGCCGATGGGGCAGGTGGAGCATAAGAACATGGGACGCCGCTTCGTGGAATCAGAGTAACGAAGGCGGCGGCGCTGAAGGTTACAACGACATCATCCGGTTATGCTGGCATCCGCCGACAATCACGTCATGCCCCACCCCACCTTTGAGGCCGCCGACACCTGCAAGGTGGTGGTGCTTTGCGAAAACGCTCTGGCGCGCGCCCAAGCCGTCCACGTGTGCGAGCACCTGCTGGCGCAGTTTGGCGAGGACCTGGACTTCGAGTTTGGCTGGTGGAAACTGAGCCGGCTGGCGGAGTCGCCACTGGCGGAGCGGATTCGGCAGGCGGCGGCCGCAGCGGACATCGTCATTTTCTGTGTCCGAGGCGGTGAACTGCCCGCGGCGGCCGCCACGTGGTTGGATTCATGGGCTGCTTCTGGCGCTCAAAGCGAGGGTGTGCTGGCCTGCGCTTCCACAGAATGGCCGCACCGGTGTTCGGACAACACCCTCTCCCGACTCCAACAAGCCGCTCAACGGCTGGGAATGGATTTCATCCGCTTCACCCCCGCGGAATCTCCGGCGGCCAGGCTGTCGCAGGTCCAAGCTCCGGATCGTTGCCCGCACGATATCCGCCACTGGGGTCTAAACGAATAGTCGCCCGTCCCAACACGCTTCCGCCCCGGCACCTTTCTCGTCTCAAGAGAAACCCGCTTGAACCACCGGGGCGACGCGCTAGGCTGCCCGCGTGCGCCACCGCGTCATCAGCGCGTTCAACCTGCCCTCGCTCCGCCAGTTGTGGGATGCCCCACTGCCGGCGTCCTACAGCAACTACATTGGCCGCAAGCTCATTTACCTCCTATTGACCGTGCAGGGACTCGGCGCCTTCGCCCTCATCACGCTGGGCGTCCTGCTGACAAAGTTCGGCGTCGCGCGCAGCCTGATCCACAGTCGCGTGCGGCAGGAGTTGGCCCGGGCCGGCTTGCGCCTGCTGCCCATGTTCCTCTTTCTGGCCGCGGCGCTGGGTTTCCTCGTCATCGGCCAAACGGTATCGTGGCTCACGCGCGTGGGCGCCATCAACTACCTCGGCACGGTGATGGTGTTGGTCGTGGTTCGGGAACTCGGGCCACTGTTGACGGCGTTGGTGGTGCTGGCCCGGGTGGGCACGGCCAACGTCGTCGAACTGGGCATGGCGCGGGCCGGCGGGGAAGTGGAGGCCCTGGAGGCGCTGGGCATTGACCCCATACATTACCTGGTCCTCCCGCGAGTTCTGGGCATGGGCGTCAGCCTCTTTGCGCTCACGGTTTACCTGATCTTGGGGGCGATCCTAAGCGGTTATGTCTGGGCGTTCATCCAGGATGTGCCGCTGACGCCGGGCGACTATTTCCGCCAACTGGCCGGGGCGTTGAGCGGGTTGGACTTCGTATTGCTTGCCCTTAAGACGTTTTGCTTCGGGGGCATCATCGCCATCGTGACGTGTTATCACGGTCTGGCGCAGCCGCTCCGGCTCGAAGAAGTCTCCGCCGCGACCGTTCGGGCCGTGGGGCAAGGCTTGGTGGGGTGCATGGTTCTGGACGTGTTCTTCATTGTGATCTATCTGGTGGCCGGATGAGCGCGCCCTCTCACACCCCTGCGACGCCGCCGATCGCGATGCGCGGCGTCAAAGTGAGCGCGTTGCGCGACACCGAGTCCGTCGTCGTCGAACACGTGGACTGGACGGTAATTGCGGACGAGTTTTGGGTCATTGGCGGCCTGCAGGGCTCAGGCAAGAGTGATTTCCTGATGACCGCGGCCGGCTTGCTGGGGCCGCGAGCTGGTGAGTATCACCTGTTCGGGGAACCGATGCCGATCTTCGAGGATTCGCGGCTGGCGCAACGCCTTCGGCTGGGCCTCGTTTTCGATGGCGGGCAGCTCCTGAACCATTTGACGGTGTTCGAGAATCTTGCCCTGCCGTTGCGTTACCATCGCAACCTGGACCGGTCGGAGGTGGAAGCCGAAGTGCGGACCATGTTGTCCGCGATGGATTTGCTGCCATGGGCGGCCAACACGCCGGGCGCCATGTCCCATCCGTGGCGCAAGCGGGCGGGCTTGGCTCGGGCCCTGATGCTGCAGCCGGACGTGCTGCTGGTGGATAGCCCGCTCAGCGGGGCGGATTCGCGTCATGCAAACTGGTGGCTCGAATTCCTCACCGGACTTGGCCGGGGCCACACGCTGATGGATGGGCGACCGACGACCGTGGTCGTGACTGCGGAAGATTTCCGCCCGTGGCGCGCTGCCGGGACGCGGTTTGCGGTGCTCGCCAACCAGCGTTTCGTTGTGTTGGGCGATTGGAATCAGGTGGAACGCAACCCGGATGCGGCCACGCGTGCCCTCCTCGGGGAGCCCAAGCCTCACTGAAGTCCGTCCATCGAGGTTGCATGCAGCGCGGCTGCATGACGGCGCCGCCCCGTGGCAGCGGCTTAATCCTCCGGTGATCCCGCTAACGGTGGTCTCTGCCGCCCCAGTACCCATTTCGGTTTTCGGGTTAAGTCCGGCCCTATTATGCCGATAGTGCGGCAGACTGATTACAGCAAGACAAACGACCTGAGCACGGCAATCGGATGAACCTGACGTAAATACTTCGGGCGATGGCGGCGACCGCACAGCGGCGCGCGGCCATCACCAACGAGCGCCTGCCTGCCTATTGCGCATGAACAACCCGAATCGCCTGAGTCAATTACTGGTTTCCTTGGAAATGGAGCTGGGCGGTGCCCGCGCCGGTTCCGACCAGGGCCAATTCCCCATCCTCGATCTCATCGGCAACCTGCGAGACGAAGCGGCGACCGTGCCGGCACTTGCCGAACTTCAGAAACTCGCCGCGGATGCCTGGGAGAAGACGGTCTCCATCGTCGAATCCGGCAAGCCATTCACGCAGGAGCACATCACGTGGCTCAACAGTTTCTTCAGCCAGGCCGAAAGCCTGGCGGGCGGGAAGCCGGCGGCCAAAGAACCGGCCACCACCCCAGCCGTCCCGGTTGTTCCGCCACCTCCACCGCCGGCGGCGCCCGCGCCCGAGCCGGTCAGGGCCGCGGTGCCCGAGGAAATGTCGTTGAGCCTGAATCTGGCAGACGACGCCGATCTCTTGCGCGAGTTCCTCAATGAATCCCGCGAGCATCTCGACAACATTGAACAAGGCGTGTTGGTGTTGGAGGAGCATCCCGACGACGCGGAAACCCTCAACACGATCTTCCGCGCGTTCCACACCTTCAAGGGCGGCGCCGGGTTCCTCAACTTGGTGCCAATCAACCGGCTCGCCCATGCCCTGGAATCACTGCTGGACTTGGCCCGGCAGGGCAAGTTGGCCATTGACCGGACGGTCATTGACCTGATCTTGCGCGGCTGGGATGTGCTCAAGCAATTTCTCGATGAGATCGAAGGTCAGCTCAGCGGTACCAAGCCGGCTGTGTCGATTCTGATCCCGACCGAAGCGCTTAAAGCTGAGGTGCGCGCAATCACCGAGGGCACGCCGGCGCCTCAAGCGGCACCGCCCCCGGTCGCCACGCCTCAAGCAGCGGCTTCCACAGAAGCGCCCGCACCAACCGTCGCGCCAGCCCCAGAATCTCCCGCGGCTTCAGCGCCTGCGCCCGCCCCGGCTCCGGCCAAAGCGGCCGATGCGCCCACGGCGCCAGCACAATCCGCTGCCGCGTCGACGGCCGCAATTGCGGCCGCCGCTGCCAGCGCCATGGTCAAGGTGGATACGGGCAAGCTGGACGGTTTGCTCGACCTGGTCGGCGAGTTGGTGATCGCCCAGTCGCTCGTAGCGCAGAACCTTCAGGAAATTGCCGGCGTGGGCCAGCAATTCACCCGCAACATGGCCCAGATGGGCCGCATCACGCGAGAACTGCAGCGTGTGGGGATGTCCTTGCGAATGGTGCCGATTCGCGGCGTCTTCCAGAAGATGGCCCGCGTGGCCCGTGATTTGGGAGTCAAGCAGCAGAAGAAAGTGCAGTTCCTAACTGTTGGCGACGACACCGAACTGGATCGCGGCGTGGTGGAAGAGTTGAACGATCCCTTGCTCCACATGATCCGCAACTCGATGGACCACGGAATCGAACCGCCTGATGTGCGGGTCGCCCATGGCAAAACGCCCGTGGGCACGCTTCAACTGCGCGCCTTCCACCAGGGCGGGAACATCGTGGTGGAGATCGAGGACGACGGCGCCGGTCTGGACAAAGACCGCATTCTGAAAAAGGCCGTCGAGCGCGGTCTGACTTCACCCAATGCCACGCTGACCGACGAGGAAATCTACGCCTTCATCTTTGCCGCCGGTTTCTCGACTGCTGCGAAGATCACCGACATCTCGGGACGCGGCGTCGGGCTGGATGTAGTGCGCCGCAACATCGAACACCTGCGCGGGCGGGTGGATATTTCCTCGCGGCCCGGCAAGGGTACAATCTTCAAACTCACACTGCCGCTCACGCTGGCGATCATTGACGGCCTGATCATCAAGGTCGGCGAAGAACGCTTCATCCTGCCGACGTTGTCGGTGTGCGAATCCTTCCGCCCCCGCCCCGAAATGATCAGCCGGGTGCAGGGTCGCGCCGAAGTCGTAAACGTCCGCGGTCGCCTGATCCCGCTGCTGCGGCTTTACGAGTTGCTGGGCATCACGCCCAAGTCCACTGACCCGACCGAGTCGCTGGTGGTGGTTGTGCAGTCGGGCACCAACCTGCGCTGCCTGCTCGTGGATGCCTTGTTGCACAAACAGGAAGTCGTCATCAAGAATCTCAACGACATGATGACGCACAAGAACCGCGCGTTGGCCGGGGCCACGATCCTCGGTGATGGTCGCGTGGGGCTCATCCTGGATGTGAACAATCTCACCGCACAGGAGCCGCAGAGCTTCTCCAAAGCGGCATAGCCATACTCCGCCACCATTCGCCGCGTTAGCTCGCGGCGAGTTCACGTACGTCACCCTGGTGGCGCGCGGCTCCAGCTTACTGTTGGCAGGGCGCGGTTTCTCCTGCCTTCCACCGGGCGTTCGGACTGGGAGAAGCCTGATGTGAAATCGGGTTTCCCGGCACGCCAACAGACGGTTTCTCCCAGGCTGGCGAATATCGCTCAAGTCGCCTCCGTTTCATCCGATAGAATCATTGGAGACCCAGTCGCCTGACGTACGCGGTAGATTTGCGGCGTGGTCTCCCCCCAGCGGCGGTTGCCGCAGGGCCAGAGCAGCGGGCGGCGCAACACAGACGGTTATGAAAATTGGCAGCAAAATCAGCGCCCTCGGTGCGGCCTCCGTGGTTGTCACGGCGGGCGTATTGGTCCTCATCGTCCTCATCCAAAAAGGCGTCCTCCGCCAGCAGGTGGACACCATCATCCGCGAGCAGGTCAAGCAGGAGGCGGGCAAGCTTGCCATGAGCGTACATACGATGTGCGCGGCCTCGGAGGCCCGCACCCAGCGGAGACTCGATTACAACCTGGGGGTGGCCCGCGAGACTTTGACCCGGCTGGGCGCCATCTCGTTTGGCAAAGAAACCGTCTCGTGGACTGCCATCAACCAACTCTCCAAGCAGGAACAGGCCGTTACGCTACCCAAGCTGATGGTGGGTGAGACCTGGCTGGGCCAGAACCGCACCACCAACACGCCTTCGCCCATGGTGGACGACGTCAAGCGTTACACCCGCGACTACGCCACGGTCTTCCAGCGCATGAACGACGAGGGCGACATGCTGCGCGTCTGCACCAGCGTGGTCGGCCTTGATGGCAACCGGGCAATCGGCACCTTCATCCCCCGCCGGAGCCCGGATGGTACTGACAATCCTATCCTGGCGGCCGTGCTGCGCGGCGAGCCCTATCGCGGTCGGGCCTTCGTGGTGAATGAGTGGCACGCGGCCGCCTATGAGCCCATTTGGGACGAAGGGAAAAAGAAGGTGATCGGCATGCTATACGTGGGGGTCGCGATCACCGACATCGGCAAAGACTCGCGGCAGAACGTCATGGCCCAGAAGGTGGGCAACACCGGCTACGTTTTCGTTCTGGGCGCAAAAGGCGATCAACGCGGCAAGTATGTTATCTCCAAAGGGGGCGAACGCGACGGCGAGTCCATTTGGGAAGCCACAGATGCCGGGGGCCGCCTGTTCATCCAGTCCATTGTCGAGAAAGCGCTCAAGACCAAAGATGGCGCCGTGGACTACGAGAACTATACTTGGAAGAACAAGGACGAAACGAAGGCGCGGGAAAAGATCGCCGCGGTGACTTACTACGAACCGTGGGACTGGGTGATCGGCGCAGGCACCTATGTGGATGATTACGCGGACACGAATCTGGCCGTGGCCCGGGCGATTGCGAAGATGGTCGGCTGGGTGGCGGGCGCAGCGGTGGTGGTGGCCTTGCTGTCCCTGGTGGTCAGCCACTGGGTTTCCCGAGGAATTACGCGCCCGATTCAGAAGCTGATCACCAACCTCACTGGCACCTCCCACGAGTTGGAGGCGGCCTCCGTGCAGGTGTCCCAATCCAGCCAGTCGTTGGCCGAGGGTTCAAGCGAACAAGCCGCCTCGCTGGAGGAAACCAGTTCGTCGCTGGAAGAGATGTCTTCCATGACCCAGCGCAATGCCACCAACGCGCAACAAGCGAACGAGCTGGCCAAGGCCGCTCGCACCGCCGCCGACCGTGGCGCGGCCGATATGCAACAGATGACGGGCGCCATGGATGCCATCAAGGCCTCCAGCGACGACATCGCCAAGATTCTCAAGACCATTGACGAAATCGCTTTCCAAACCAACCTGCTCGCGCTGAACGCCGCGGTGGAAGCCGCGCGGGCCGGCGAGGCGGGCGCGGGATTCGCCGTGGTTGCCGACGAGGTGCGCAGCCTGGCGCAACGTGCCGCGGCGGCCGCGAAAGAAACCGCCGCCAAGATTGATGGCGCCATCAGCAAATCCGCCCAGGGCGTTGAGATCAGCAACAAGGTCGCCTCCGCGCTGAATGACATCGTGACCAAGGCACGTCAGGTGGACGATTTGGTGGCAGAAGTCGCCAGCGCCTCGCGCGAGCAAAGCCAGGGCATCTCCCAGATCAACACCGCCGTCAGCCAGATGGACAAGGTGACGCAGAGCAACGCCGCGCACGCCGAGGAAAGCGCCGCCGCCGCCGAAGAACTTAGCGCCCAAGCCGAATCCGTAAAAGGCGCAGTGCGCGAACTGCGGCAATTGGTGGCCGCCGATGCGGACCAGCACGAGGCAGCCGCAGCGCCCAAGGCGTCCTCGAAGCGCGGCGGCAGCGCGCCGCCGGACGCAGCGCGCCAACCGGACCTTGCGTCTTGGGAGAACAACTCTGGCGGGCGAACCTCCAAGCGGGCTGCGGCGCCGCTCGTCGGTGCCGGCCATCATTCTTGATGCCGTATGGACCGCTGCTATGCGGGCGATGCGAGCAAATGCGCGGTTGCTTCAAAATGCGCCGAAAGAATCCGCTCAAGCGTATGTTCGGGTTGCCGATACTTCGGTAGTCGCACGGGGCCAGCGGTGTCGCCGACCGACCTTACACGGGTGACGGCGGCCCTGTCTGGCGCGATCCCCGCGGCCCCGACGCCCGCGCGAAGCCGGTTTCACTGACAGACATTATGCCAACTGAGATTCAGGAACAGACCACCGGTCGAGCCAACAAGCTCGCCGGCAAATATCTGACGTTTGATTTGCACGGCGAATCCTACGGCGTCAACGTGCTCAAGATCCGCGAGATCATCCGTCTCACCAACATCACGGCCGTGCCCCAAATGCCGGCATACGTCCGCGGGGTCATAAACCTGCGCGGCAAGATCATCCCCGTGATGGATCTGCGTTTGCGCTTCGGCTTCCCGGACACCGCCAAGTCCGAACACACCTGCATCATGGTCGTGCAAGTGCAGCTTGCCGATGGCAAGACCACGCAGATGGGCTTGATCGTGGACGGTGTGGAAGAGGTCATCAACATCGGCGGCGGGGAGATCGAGGAAACGCCCAACTTCGGCTCCACGCTCTCGACCGAATGCATCCTCGGCATGGCCAAAATCAAAGGCAAGGTGAAGACCCTGCTGGATATTGACCGTGTGATGGGCGCCGAAGCGTCGGCCTGCTTGACCGCCCGGCCAGATACCGCGATGGCAGCTTGATTGGTCCGCGCCAAGTCACGGCCAGCCCCGCATCGCACGGCGATTCAGGCACACTGGATTGAAAAGCCGCTTTCCCCGCCTTGAACCGAGGGGGCTACAGTCTGGCATTCAAGCTGGAGTGCTGGTGCGGAAGCAGTCTCCCCACGCTTCACGCCGCTGTCGGTCGTTAACTTGGGTCTACTTGGGGTTGGGGTGGGAAAGGAAGTGGCGGTCACAGCGAACGAAATCCCCACACATCTGAGGCATCGGACCGCGGAGAGTCCCTGTCCGCAGAGCGGAGAAACCATCCGATGGGGTGCAGGTCTCGCAGGGATTCGCAGGTTTGGCCGCTGCGCCCGGGGACCGGGCGCGCTCCTCCTGATCGCCACTTCCGTTCGCGCGCTTGGGGTTGTCCAACCTTGACACCCTTTTCTGCCGTCCCTAGCCTCGCCGCGTTATGAGACTCCTTCGCCATGCCTCGCGTTCGCCTTTGCGGAGCGGCGTCTGCTCGTCCACGAGCTTTTGTCATTCCGTCCAGGTGGGCTGATGGTCTTGCGCGGCGTCATCTGTGTCGGCCGGCGCATCCGCTGGTTCTTCGGTGGGATCTGGGGGCGCGCGGTGCTCCGAAGCTACGGGGCGCAGTTTGGCCCCGGCCTGAAACTGGGATCCGCCCCTTACGTCCGCCGCCATCGTACGGCGACCATTCAACTCGGTCGCGACGTCATCATCCTGAATGAACTGGCGCAGAACGCCGCGGGCATTGCCCATAGCACCGTGCTGGCCGCGATTGAGCCGGAGGCGAAGTTGCTCATCGGTGATGGGGTCGGCATTTCCGGCGCGGTGCTCTACGCCATGCGACACATCGAGATCGGCGCACACGTGATGATTGGCGCCGGCGTGGCGGTGTACGACAACGATTTTCACCCGGTGGGCGCCGCGGACCGCCGCCGCAACGATCGTACGAAGATCGGCGTGGCCCCCGTCGTGATCGAACCGGATGTCTGGCTCGGGGCACGGGCGATGGTGTTGAAAGGCGTGCGCATCGGCCGCGGCTCGGTGGTCGCGGCCGGAGCGGTGGTGGTCAAGGATGTGCCGCCGTGGAGCATCGTGGCCGGAGTGCCGGCCCGCGTGGTCGGCCAGATTTCGCCGGAGGACCGCCTGCCGTGACCGATTTCTCGATCATCACTCCGAGCTTTCGCAGCTCGCAGTGGCTGCGACTTTGCATTGCGTCGGTCGCAGACCAGGAAGGCGTGACCCACGAACACATCGTTCAGGACGCCTGTTCGGATGATGGCACACAGGACTGGTTGCCGCGGGACGAACGCGTGAAGGCATTCATCGAGAAGGATGCTGGCATGTACGACGCAATCAACCGCGGGATGCGTTGCGCCGGCGGTGATATCCTCGCGTACCTGAACAGCGACGAACAGTATCTCCCAGGTGCCTTGGCAGCCGTGAAGCAGGCGTTCGCCCAAGCGCCAGAGGCCGACATTGTGCTGGCCGATTCGGTGGTGGTGAATCCGCAGGGGGAGTACGTGTGTTGCCGCCGTTCGCTCGTGCCGCTCCCGGTGTTTGCGTGGACGTTTGTCCCCACGCTCACGTCGTCCATCTTCTTCCGCCGACGCGTCCTGGAAGAGTTCAACCTTTACTTCGACACACGCTGGCGGGGCATCGGCGACGCCATGTGGATACGCGAAGCCATCCGCCTGCGCGTGAAGATGCGCGTGCTCCGCCGTTACACCTCCGTGTTTGTGGAGACGGGCGACAACTTGGGTCTCACGCCCAGCTTCATGCGCGAGAAGGCGCTGCTGACGCGCATGAAACCCACCTGGGCGCGCTGGTTCGACTGGCCGTTGCAGCAGGCGCATCGCGTCCGCATGTTGTGCCACGGCCTGTATTGGCAGAAGCCGTTTGGCTACTCACTCTACACGCTTGCGAATCCCGCCCGCCGCTCGGAAATCTGGGTATCCAAGCCCACGAGCATCTGGTGGCAACGCCACGAGGTCGCGCGCACGGGGAAATCCCCGCTGGCCTCATGAACGCCACCGCCTCTGCGTCCCCAGCGCCGCGTGACCTGAGCGAGCTTGTGACCGCCGTATTCGAACGGTGGCGCCGCGAGGCCGTGGAGTTCCTGGTCCTGCGCAACTACGAGAACCTGCCCAAGGATTCTACCAACGATATTGACGTGCTGGTCTCGCCCCGTCAGCTCGCCGCGGCGGAACGCACGTTGGTGGAGGCCGCGCGGCAGACGGGTTACGTGTTGCATAACCGGGCGGAGTTCTCGCCGGTGTCGCTGTTCTTTCATCACCCGGCGACGCAGCAGCAAATCCAGTTCGATCTCTTTCACAGCTTGAAATGGCGAGCCTTCACTCTTCTGACGCCGGAGGCGGTGCTGAAGGAACGGGTAGATCGTGGGCTGTTTGCCATTCCGCATCCCAAACATGAAGCCGTGATCAGCCTGCTGACACGCCAAATCTACCGGGGCTACGTGCGGGACAAATACAAACCGACGATCCTCGCCGGGGTGAAAGAGAACCAAGCCGAGGTGAAGGCGGTGCTGGCGGAGATGTTTGGCGAAAACGTCGCCGGCAACCTGACGCGCGGGATTCTGGAAGAGCGTTGGAACGTCGTGGAACTGCAGACCGGCGCCATGCGACTGCAGCTGGTTTGGCGGAGGCTCACACGCCAGCCGCTTACCACCGCGGGCTCGCTGTTGCGCGATGCCGGACGCCTGGCCGGCCGGCTCTGGCATCCGCCCGGGATCATGATCGTGCTCCTCGGCGCGGACGGCAGCGGCAAGTCCACCGTCGGAACGCGGTTCGTTGAGGCGATGCTCGGCAGTTTCAAGCCGGAGAAGTCATTCCGCGGACATTGGAAGCCCGCGCTTGTTCGACGGCGCGGTGCGGGCGAAGCCGCGGATGTCACCGACCCGCACAGACGGGCCCCACGCGGCCGTTTGGGCTCGATGCTGGTGCTTGGTTGTCACTGGCTGGAGTACCTGGTCGGAGGTTGCGTTCGTTTTCTGCCGGTGCTGTTTCGTAATGGCCTAGTCCTGATGGATCGCTACCACTACGACTTTGCCGTGGACCCGCGGCGCTACCGCTTGCAGGTTTCGCCGACCACCGTTACCTGGCTCTTCCGCCTCTTGCCGTCCCCGGATCTCGTCTTCGTGCTGGACGCGCCGGCTGAGGTCCTCCGCGCCCGCAAACAGGAAGTCACGCCCGAGGAAACCCGGCGCCAGCGCGAGGCGTTTCGTGCGCTCGCGACCCGATTGCCTAACGCCCGGCTCGTGGACTGCAGCCAACCGGTCGAGGCCGTGGTCCGGGTGCTCACGGGCCATGCGCTGGCCTATCTTGCGGAGCGACAGGCCAGGCGCGGCTCGCCATGAATGCCGACATCGCCACGCCTTGGCAGGCGCTGTTTCCTGCGCCCGTTGGTGGTGAGCGGCCAGCAACCTGGCGGTTTCGTTTGGTGCGCAAGCACGGACAACCGCTCGTTCTCGTGCCCACTCGCCGAGCCGTCTTGAAAGAAGCGCTCGGCTTGTATCCGGCCCAGACTTCCGCCGCGCGCTTGGCCCGACGGCTTCTTGGGGTAAACCTGCGACTCGGCCTCACCCTCGGAACGGAAGGCGTGACGCTGAGCACGGACCGCAACGCAGCTTTTCTGCGGTTCCTTCTTTCAACGGACATGTCGCCTGACGAGGCCTGCTTCGCGTTGCTCTGTGGCAATCCCAGCGCGCCGGGGCGCCGGTTCATTCTGCTGGTCTTCGATCGCCAAGGCCGACCCGCAAAACTGGTGAAGGTCGGCGTCGGGGCGACGGCAAGAGCGCTGATTCAAACCGAGGCGGTGTTCCTGAAGTCCATGAGTCGGGAACAATTGAACGCGCCAGCGCTTCTGGGTGAATTCCATGAAGGCGAAGCCGAGGCTTTGGCGCTCGAATACGCGCCAGGCCAAAGCCCTAACTTGAACTCGACCGAACCTCTGGCCGAACTCTTGGGGCGTTGGATTCAGCGTGAGCACACGGTGCGGTTGGGCGATTTGCCAACTTGGAAGCGACTCGCGAGCGTTGCCCAGTCCCACCCTCAGTATCGTTCGCTGGAATCCCGCCTGGCGGCTGCCCAATGCCACCCGGCAGTTTTTCACGGCGACTTCGCTCCCTGGAACATTCGTGTCAATCCAGTCACGAGCCGCTGGGTCGTGCTGGATTGGGAACGGGGTGAGCAGGCGGGGCCGCCCGGCTGGGACTGGTTTCATTTCGTCGTCCAAGCGGAAATGCTCGTCCGCCGCGCCCGCCCAGGTGCGATCGTCGCACGCTTGGAATCGCTGCTAGCCGGCGCCGCATTCCGTCAATATGCAGCCGAAGCGGGCATCGAAGATCTCGCCCGTCCGCTGCTGAAGGCCTATCTCCTTTACAGCTTGGAGGTGCTGCGGCCGGTCGAAGGGGCTCGAACCTTGCGCGAGACGCTGGAGGAGTTTGCGTAGCTGTGTTCAGCGAACCTCCGCCTGAAAGCGGGGATGCGCGCTTGTGAGTGTGGACGGTCGGCAAGCAGACAAACCGTGTGGCAGCGACCAAGCGTAAGCCCCTCACTGGACGGAGATTGCCGAAAGTTGAGGTAGTGCTACACTGGGGCTTACGAATAAAGGTGAAAGCCCAGCGTCGAAAGGGTGTTGGATGAAAAAGCTGCTTACAGCAATTTTGACCGCCGGCACAGTGGTGTCGGCGCAAGCCCAGTTGTTCAGCCCTGAAGCTTTCGGTGGCGCGGCTTGGGGCGCGATGCTGGGCGGCATCATTGGCGCGGATTCGCACGGGCATCATGGCCATTGCCACTCCGGCTTCTCGGGCGAAGGAGCGGCCATCGGCGCGGGGATCGGCCTGCTCACCGGAGCACTGGTCGGTGAGGCGCGGCGAAATAGTGCCTACGAATCGCCCGGCTATTCTTACTCGCCAGCTCCAGCGGTAAGTGTTGGTTACGGCTACACGAGTTACGGCAGTTCCGCCTACGTCTATGGCACGCCCAACGCCTACACCGCGCCTGGTTACTATTATCGCCCCGCGCGTCCGAACTACGCCGTGAACGGCACACTGCTCGGGGCGGCCTCGGGAGCGCTGATCGGGGCCGGCAACCATCAAGCCGGCGAAGGTGCGGCGATCGGCGCGGCGGCCGGACTGGTCCTGGGCGGCATCGCGGAGGCTGCGGCGAAGAAACATGAACAACGCGCGGTCGTGGCGGCGCAAACCACTCCTGCGTCGGCAATGGCCGTCGCCAATGCGGTGGAACCGCAACCCGCAACCCAGGCACAGGTGACCTCGCGACCCTCCGCGGACTCGACGTATTACTGGACGCCGCGCCCGCAGATTCCGGACGCCCCGCGCGTGCCGGATGCGCCCACGTTCTGACCGTCACAACCCCAACCAACGGATGAACGCGGACAGACACGGATTCGGAGAAGCAATGCGCGCAGTTGCCGCGGCTTCCCATCTGCGTTCATCTGCGTCTATCTGTGGTTGATTTCGTTCCCAACCCGAATCTCAAACACATGAAACAAACCATCACCAAACTGACCTTCACCCTTTCCACCGCCGCCGCGCTCGCGCTGGTCGCCGGCTGCGCTTCCAGCGGCGTCCAGAATCCGTCCGGCACGGGCGTCACGCGCCTGAACGCGGACGAGCAGGGCACTGTGGCTGGCACGGGCATCGAATCGCAGGACCTCGTCAGCGTCGCTGACAAAATGGCGCGCAGCATCCTGGCCATCCCGCAGATCGCCAACGCGCCCACGCCGCCGTTCGTCGTGCTGGATCCAGTCGAGAACAAGACGCGCTTCCCCATCAACAAGGACATCTTCCTGACGCGCATCCGGGCGCAGCTCAACTCGAAGACGCTGGGCAAGGTGCAGTTCCTGGCCCGCGACCGCATGGCGGCGCTGGAGAAGGAGCGCAACCTCAAGCGCGAGGGCGCGGTCACGGCTAGCACCGACCCGAAGGTGCAGGAGTTCAAGGGCGCGGATTATTTCCTGACCGGCTCGCTGGAGGGCCTCTCCACGCGCACCTCCAAGGGCACGAGCGACTACATCCTCTACTCGTTCCACCTGATTGACGCGCGGACCAGCGTGATCGTCTGGGAAGACATGGCGGAGATCAAGAAGCAGGGGCTGGAGGACGCGGCGTATCGCTGAAGGAAGCGTAGCTTGCGGCCATACAAACCGACAGCCTTGACAGCTTGTGGATGCTGGAGAACTCAAGCAGCGTTTCGGAGGCGAGTATCCGGCCGCCGTTACTATTGATGGCGATCGGCAGCCGTTAAGCAAAGAAACGCCTTTTTCCCGCAGCTACGATTCGGCGGATGGCAAAAGGGTCACCATCATCTCTCGCTTCATGGACGGTTCTGCTTCCATCACGCTTGCACGACTCCAGAGGGAATGGCCGACTTGGACCGCAGACGAGCGGTCGGATTTTTGCCAAAATTGTAATTGGCTTCACGAACAGACCGACTTCCCGGACATGCTTCGTTTTGTTGTCGAACACGGCAAGCATGACGAGTTGTCAGCCATTGCGTTGTCGATTGCCTCCAATCTTCAGCAGAATGAAGCATTCAATATTTTACACGGCGCGCTGCGGAAGGCGAAAGCCGGCAAAACTAGCAACCTCACGCAAGCAATAGCTAAGACAAAACACCATGACGCGGAGACCACGCTTCGCAAACATTTTCTGGAGATTTGGGCGCACAAGTCTCTTTGGGATGATGACGAGTTCTTCAATTGGATGGCTCTCGATGCCACTACTTGTATCGCGCATCTAATTGAGCTTGGAGTCGAGCCCGCCGATTTCGATGAACAAGTCCGAGAACTTGCTCAACACGTTTGCGCTTACAATCGCGACTCATGTCGGAACTCCCTTTCCAAGTATTACACATGGCTCCGATGAGCAGAGTGACATCGAATAGGGCTCCCTTTGCGCCTTTGCGCCTTTGCGCCTTTGCGCTGAACTCAGCTGTCCTTTCCGCGCTGCTCCTCTTCGTCGGTTGCGCCACCACGCCGACGCCGAAAGTCGCCTTGACTGGCGACGTTCTGGTAGACGGGCCAAAGATGGCTGCCGAAGGTCCCCCGCGCGACCGCGTGCTCTGGCAATACCGCACCGCTGCCGCCGCTATGCGTCAGGGCAAGTTCGCCGAAGCCAAGCCGCTGCTCGACGACGCGTTGCGGACGCTCCAGGGCATCTTTGGCCCGGACGCCGAGGCGCGGAAGTCGCGCAGCGTATTCTCGCGCGAGGCGCGCAAGACCTTCATCGGCGAGCCCTATGAGCGCAGCATGGCTTACATCTACCGCGGCATCCTTTACTGGATGGAAGGCGAGCCGGACAACGCCCGCGCCTGTTTCCGCAGCGCCGAGTTCGAGGACAGCGATGCGACGGACAAGACCTACGCCGGCGATTGGGTGTTGCCGGATTATCTGGAGGCGCTGGCCACTGCCAAGCTGGGCGGTGACGGTTCGGACGCTTTCAAGCGAGCGCAAGCGAGCGTGAAGAACGCCTCGTTGCCGCCGCTCGATCCGAAGGTGAACACGCTGTTCTTCGTCGAATTCGGTCCCGGCCCGGCGAAATACGCCAGCGGCGAATACGGTCAGGAGCTGCGTTTCCGCACTTCTGTATCCTCGGTGCGGTCCGCTCTGCTCAAGGTGAACAACCTGAGTATCCCCATCGCGCCGGTGGATGACGTGAACTTCCAAGCGACCACACGCGGCGGTCGCCAGATGGATCACATCCTCGCGAACAAGGCGGTGTTCAAAGCCGGCACAGACACTTTCGGCGATGCCGCCATCCTCAGCGGCGCCATCCTCGCTGGCACCGGCCATCAGAGCCACAACGCATCGGATGAAGTGGGCGCGGGGCTGATGATCGCCGGCTTGGTGAGCAAGCTCATCTCGGCCGCGGCCACGCCCGAGGCCGATACGCGAACCTGGGACAACCTCCCGCAGTTCCTGACCTTCGCCCAGTTGGCGCTGCCGGCGGGCCAACACACGGCCACGATTGAGTTCATCGGTCAGGACGGCAAGCCAGTCGAGAAGTTGACCAAGACCCTCACCTTCGCCGTGCCGGACGCTGGTCCAGACAAGGTCATTTTCGTCAGCGACACTTCAACCACACCACAAACGCTATGAAACAGATCATCCTTCCCACGCTTGCCCTCGCCGCTGTGCTCTTCGCCGGATGCAAGAGCGCTTACGACAAAGGCCCGTACACGCCGGAGCAATCCAAGACGCCAGCCTACGAAAGCACCGAGCCGACCGTCTTGCTCGATCCCGGAGTGAAGCGTTCGATCACCACGACGGGCCAACCGTTCGCTCAATTGCTGGCGGATGGCCGGCTTGAAGTGACGGTGCAGCTCCGCAATCGCGAAAACCGCCGCCTGGAAGTGCAGGCCAACTGCGTCTTCAAGGACGTGAACGGCATCAGCACCGGCGACGAAACGCCCTTCCAGACCGTGATCCTGACCGAGAACGCCACTGAACACGTGAAGTTCACCTCAATGAACGACAAGGCGAAGCGCTTCACGATCCGCGTTCGGCAGGCGCGATAGCTGTTGGCCAGGCTCAACCGCCAGCGCGCGCGGCGAGATAGGCTTCCATTGAGGCGGGGCCGGCGTCCTTCTTGAAGTGCCGGTCGTGCCGGAGGATGAACCATAGCGCGCGGACGGCGCGGAATGGGTTCGCGTGCTTGGGCGCGAGCCGGTTCTTCAACGCGTAAGGGATGTTGCAGAAGTGGACGCGGTCGAGCGCGAGCTGGATCAGCGTGTTCATCCGCGGTGACAAGTCCCGGCAGCGTGACCAGCCCTGGTAAAACGACCAGGTGTATTGCAGCCAGTATTGCCAGCGGTCCTTCTTGATCAGCCGCTCGGTCAGGCTCGTGGGTGTGGAACGCGCCACGACCAGCGGGTCGCCGACCTGCACGAGTTCGCCCGAGCGCAACCCCAGTTCGCTGAGGAACTGGACGTCGTTTCCATAAGCGGCCCGCGAATAGTCGAAGCCGAACGGGTTCTCGATGTGAATCTGGTGATCGAACACCGTCTTCACCGCCGCCGTCCGGAACAGACTGCACATCTGCGTGACCGGGTAGATCTTGGCGAAGATGCCCAGCGCGTAGGCGTCACCTTTGACCGTGGCGGTCGGATACAGCTCGTTGAGCAGTCCCCAACTCGGATCGGGATGATCCAGGTCCGCCTTGGGAACGGGCGCGTTCGGATCACTCGGGTAGTAATAGCGATAGGCGTTGCAGCCCGCGAGCAGGTGCGACGGATTCTTTTGCAGCATGCCGTGCAGCACTTCAACGAAACGCGGCAGGACCAAATCATCCGACCACACCCATGTCATGAACTCGCCACGCGCCTCGTAAAGCAACTTGCGCCAGGCCATGAGCGGACCGGAGTTCGTTTCGCTGGTCAGCACCCGAATGCGCGGGTCGTTCTCCGCGAACCGACCAATGATCTCGCGCGTCGCATCACGGCTCTCCTCGTCGTAGATGACGATCTCCAGGTCTCGAAACGTCTGCCGGGTGCAGGACTCAATGGTCTCGGCAATGGTGCGGGCGTTGTTGTGGGTAGGGATGAGGAGACTGACCTTCGGGGCGGCGCTCATGTTTATTCCCAGGCGTCGGTGCGGATGTTGGCGGACGGAACGCCACGGGCGGCGAGGTCCGATGAAAGCGTGTTCAGCATGATCGGTGGACCGGACAGGTAAAACACTTTGCGTGCGGCTTCAGTCACGAGCGGCCAGACGGCGTCCAGGGTGATTCTTCCTGAAAAACAACCCGGCGGTTTCGGAAGACCAGCCAGTGCATGGGTTGGATTCTCGCCGCCGTTTTCCGCGAAGAATGCGACCCGGAAGTGCGCCACGTTGGCGGCCTGCTTCAGAATCATCTCTCGGAAGAGCAGTAGCTCCGGGCTGCGCGCGCCATAGACCAGCCAGACCGGGCGCGGATGCTCCGGCTTCAGCGCTTCGATAAACGCGGTGAACGCGCTGATGCCCGTGCCGCCGGCGATCAGCACCACATCGTCAGCCGGATCAATCACAAATTCGCCGTAGGGCAGCTTGATCCAGACCTCACCGCCGACCTGGAGCGTTTGCTCCATCTTCGCCGTGTAGCGGCCCTTGACGGAGTAACAGATGCGAATGCGCTTCCGCTCCAGCGGCGAGCTTGCGATCGAAAACACGCGTGACTCCGGCCAGAAGCTGCTCGGGTCGTAGTCGTCCACCGTGAGGTGCAGGAACTGCCCCGGCTTGAACGGCGGCAACAGAATGGCCGGCTTGAGGTCCACGGTGTACACGCCACCGCCGTGGTTCACGATGGACTCAACGGTGCACTGGAGTTTCCGCGCCAAGCTCATCGGCTGGTCTTCTCCGCAATGAACTTGTCGAACACCGCCAGGATGTGCTCGATCATCTCCCCGGTAAGGCCAGGATAGACACCGATGAAGAAGGTGTTCGTCGTGATGGCGTCGCTGTTGGTCAGCGGGTCGGCGACGCGATGCGTGATGTCCGCGTAAGCCGGATGGCGGAGCAGGTTTCCGCAAAAAAGATTTCGTGTCTCGATGCGAGCAGTCTCCAGAGCATTGACGAGTTCCGCGCGTTTGAACGGCGCTTCAGGCCGGACGGTGAGGACGTAGCCAAACCAGGATGGATCAGCCTTCGGTGGCGCCGTGTGCAAAATCAGGTGTTGCTCGTGCTTCTTCAAACCCGCTTCGAGCACGGCATGGTTGCGCTTCCGCGCCGCCACGAACTCGTCGAGCTTCGCCAACTGCGCCACGCCGATGGCGGCCTGCATGTCGGTAACCTTAAGGTTGTAACCGATGTGGCTGTAAACGTACTTGTGGTCGTAACCGAACGGCAGCGTGCCGAACTGTTGGGCGAAGCGTTTGCCGCAGGTGTTGTTCTCACCACCCGCACAGTAGCAATCACGCCCCCAATCGCGGAAACTGCGGGCGATGCGAGCCAGGTCCTCGTTTTGCGTCGCCACGGCACCGCCCTCACCCATCGTGATGTGGTGGGCCGGATAGAAACTGAACGTCGCCAGATCACCAAACGTCGCCGTCAGTTGGCCGTCGTAGCGCGAGCCGAGCGCGTCACAGTTGTCTTCCACCAGCCAGAGCCCATGCTGGTCGCACCATTGGCGCAACTCGCGGACTTGGTAGGGCACACCCATCGTGTGCGCGATCATCACGGCCTTGGTCTTCGGGCTGAGCGCGGCTTCGATGCTTGCGAGCGCGGGCACGTAAGTCCCCAGTTCCACGTCCACGAACACCGGCACGGCGCCGTTCTGAATGATTGGGTTCACCGTCGTCGGGAAGCCTGCCGCGACCGTGATGACTTCGTCGCCGGGTTTGACGGCGCGGTCCTTGAGCTTCGGCGAGGTGAGCGTGGAAAAAGCGACGAGGTTTGCGGACGAGCCGGAGTTGACGAGCAGGGTGTAGGGCACGCCGAGATAATCTGCCAGACCGGCTTCGAACCCCTCCGAGTAGCGGCCCGCCGTCAGCCAGAAATCCAGCGACGCATCCACGAGCTTCACCAACTCGTCATCGTCGTAGTGGCGGCCCGCATAGCGCACCGGGTCTTCGCCAGGGCGAAACGGCGGCTTCACGTCCGCGGCGTGGAACTGGCGGACGAGCTCCAGTATCTGGCAACGCAATTCTTTGCGATGAGTCATAATCAAGCAGCGGGATTCTACCGAGCCGGGGGCATTCGGAAATCGCAAAACGCATCCTCAGGGCGTGCGAGTGGCGTTGGGCGCCGAGAGCTTCGGCGCGATGACCACGAAAGCCCTTGGGGTGGGCTCGTATTTCGACGGTCGGGTGTAGGCGTCCGTGGTGAACCGCAGCCGGTTCTTGCCCGGCTTGGCGTCGAACGTCACCGTCAGAGGGGTAACCTGATTGCCGGTGAGCGTGGCGTTCCAGACTTCTCGTCCGTTGACCTCCAAGGCCACCCGGCGCGGGGTCATGCTGGCCACCTGGCAGGTGAGGGTGCGCGGCGAAAGGTCTTTATCGGCGCTGTAGAACACGACGGACGCGTTGCCGCCCGCCCAGCATTGCTGACCGCCCTGGCCTGGATTGATCGCGACCCAGCCGCTTGGGAACGTCAACGGTATCCGATTACCGGGCGGTGGCAATTCCGGCTGCGCAACCGGATTCAGCAGTACGCAAATCTGTTCGCGCGCGGCGTCCTCGATCACCTGGCCCTTGCCAGCCTCGGCGAGTTGCTTCAGCAGTCCCTGACCCTGATCGCTGAAGCCCTTCCGGTTCACGTACAGTGCGGCGAAGCCGTAGCGCTCGAGCGTTCGAGCCATCTCGGCGGGCGGAAGCTTCTCGACCTCTTGTTGCCAGTCCTCGCGAGGCCGGCCCTTGTTGGAGCCGAAAGAGAAACGGAGTCGCTTCGAGAAGAAATACGGCCGCAGATGCTCGTACGCCTGAACCCCCTGCACCGGCGTAGATTCGGGGTACGGCATCACGGGCAATTGGAAGATCATGGCCGCCGGCGGTAGCTTCGCTTCCATCGCCTCCGTGAAGGCACGGTCGGTTTCAACCATCTTTGCCCACATCGCGGTTTCATCGGGCGATGTGGCCTGTGGCAGTTGGTCACACAAGCCTACGACCAGCAAGCCAGTCGCCAGCACCAAGCGTGTGGAGGGCTGCCACCGCCGGGTCAGGCGCGACAATCGGGAGACGAGGAATAGCAGCACCAGCGCGGAAATGAAGATGCTGTAGCGATTGCTGCCGCGGAAGAGCGGTAGGCCAAAGGCGGCGATGAGGCAGTTTAGGCCTCCGATGACGGCATAGAATGCCACCCACAAGACCATTGCTGCGTAAGCTGGAAAACGCTGTGGACCACGGCGACGCTTCAACTGCAGCCAGACGGCTTCCCCGAACATCCACACCAAACCCGCAAGGCCGACGATGCCCAAGTAGGGGGAGAACATCTCGCCTTTCACCCAGGCCTGCAGGAGATAGTGTTTCCCCAATTCCGCGAGGGCGGCAACCTTGTGCGACGTCGGCGGGATCACCAATTCCATCGGTTTTAGCGCAAACAGCTCAGACTCGTAGTAGTGACGTTGCAGCGCATCGGCATTCTTGCCATGCATCCAGCCGTAGCTGAACGTGTCGAGATTGATGGCGAGGAAACAGACGACGATGATCGCAAGCGAGAGTCCCCCCACGAGCAGGTTGGGCTTGCGCCGCTGGGAAAACCACTGCACTCCGAGGGCCAGACAGAGCAACTGGCCAAACAAGTTCAGATTGTAGGGATTGGTCAGCCCCATCACGAACGCCGTGGCCAGGCAGAGCCAAACGCGCCAATCCCAAAGCCGCATCCGCCGGCTGAAGCCGATCAGCCACACGCAGACGATGGCGAACGGCACCGTGTGAGAATACGTGTGCATCAAGTGATGCAGGCTGCGGTAAGCGTGGAAGTAGGTGAAGGCGAACAACGCGGCCCCGACAAAGGCCCACTCGCGCCGGAAGCGCAGCAACCGACAGCACGCATAGAACGCCAGTGCCGTGCTCAGATATCCCAGCAGCACACCCAAATTCGCCGCCGTGAAAAGTCCGACTCCTTTGGCCAGCAGGCCCAGACCGCAAATGATCTCCTCACCCCAGACCGGCCAGTCGTTCCAGTTTGCGTCGTAAGGAGCGCCCAACCGATGAATGTCCTTGCTCAGGAAAGGCAGAAAATCTCCGTCCGCCGTCGCCTGAATCCAGCCTATAACCATCAGGCTGTCCTCGTGATAGTCGAACGGCACAACCCAATTTTTCAAGGTCAGACGGTCATAGTTTAGGCACCAGACAAAGGTCACCGTCAGACAAAGCGCGGCGAGTCGCAACCCGGTCCATTTCGTGAATTTCATGCGAATGCGGGGATTAAACGGAAAGCCCCCGGAAAAGCACAGTCAAAACTCAGGGGCATACGGCGCGGCGAGTGGGCTTGGAATAAGGGTCGCCGCCGTGGTGTGAGGAGCAGGGGGTTAATAGATGCTTTGACTTAAGTTCGTGGCTGCCGAGGCTCGCGACACGCGTCTGTGTTCGCCAGGAGTAGGAATGGGAACACAGTGGGCGACAGTCGTTTCAATGAGGCTGAGGCCCTCGACTGCCACACCGCACCCAGCAAACAAGGGCAAAGCCAAAGTGCTTGGTTCAATTCTTATTGTTCGGCATGGCCGCCAAGCGAGTTGTCGAGGCGAGTGGGCCGGCTAGCATGTACGGAGAGCACGTAGGGGCGCATTCAATCGCACGGCAACGGCTGGCGTGCATTTGGAGTATGGGGGAGTGGATTTGGGTTATGTGCGTTTTGACTCCGTGTTTCTATCGTCCTTTGTATGCCCATCAGCAGAGAAGACAGACCCAAGTTTGTCTGTTACCGGCGAGGGTGGAAGCGGAGTTCGACCGCCGCCAGCGTTGTTCACCCGACGCTCCCTTTGCAGGCAAGCGCCGCTGCTGCATCCCGGGCCGATGGAGCGTACCCCTGAACGGGGCCTCCCAAGAACCCCAACCCACACAACCCATGAGCAAAGCCCCAGTCAAAATCATTGCTTCCGCACTGTCGGTGCTGACCTGTGTCCTTACGGCACAGGCGGACAGCCTCGTTAATACGTTCGAGACCTCCTTCGACTATGTCGCCAATGGCATTGTGGGCGACACCAACTGGGACGGCATTTTCCTGCGCAAGGGAGACGTGCCTTCTGCGACGGGCGAAGGCTGGGGCAGTGGCGAAACCAGCTTTGCCAATACCACCATGTTTCCCGGGTACCTGTCCGTGCAAAGCATCTTTACAGACTGGTCGGGTGGTGACGATGATGGCTTCTTCCTCTACAAGGTGGTGAAGGGCGACTTCGACGTTTCGGTTGAGAACGTGCCCTATAACTTGAGTGGCGGCACCGGCTACGACAACCGCTATTACCACTTTGCTGGCCTCCTTGTGCGCGCCTGCAACCCCAACAACTCCGGCGCGCCTTACAGCACCACGGTGCCGGGCGCGGAGAACTTCGTGACGCTCTGGCGGTTCAACGAGTATAGCATTGACGGCCAGATCCGCGTTTCGACCAACGGAGCCAATCAGGAGTTAAACTTCGGCGGCAGTAACGACGAAACCAATAGCTCCCGTTTCTTCCGCATTACCCGCGTGGGCGATGTGTTCACGTTCTACGTCAAGACCAACGCCAGCGACGCTTGGGCGCAAGTCACCAGCGGGCTTCCGTCCGGCACCCTGACGCGGGGCGATCTGGCCGGCGTGCCTTTGCAGGTGGGCATCGCCCAGGCCGCCTTTAGCGATCAGACGCGCGATGCGATGTTCGATAACTTCTCCCTCAGCGGCCCGGGCGTGACCTTCCCGGCACTGCCCGCTGCGCCCACCAACTTGCGGGTCACGGGATCGAACCCCGGCGGCTCGATCACGTTGGCGTGGGACCTCGGCAAGCCGGGCGACAGCAGCTTGGTGGTGGTCTCGCGCCGGCCCCTCCAGCACAACCCCGTTCACGGCCTGACTTACGCAGCCAGCGCCACTTTCGGCGATACCAGCACCTTGCTGGGCGGGGGCGGCGAATTCGCCGTCTATAACGGCACGGGCACCAGCGTCACCATCACGAACCTCGGTGCCAACCTCTTCAATTACTACGTAGCGGTTTATGAATATACCGGCAGCGGAGCCTCGACGGTCTATAACACGGCCAGCCCCGCCACGAGCGTCCTGCCTGGACCGGGCACTGTGAACAGCGCCACGATCGCTGCGCCCGTGACCAGCATCCCGGTCGGCGGCGCGGCGCCGCTGAAGTTGGTCGCCAGTTTCAGCACTGGCGAGACAGGCGTGGACCAGACCGTCAACGCCACTTGGAGCTCGAGCGATCCCTCCGTGGCAACGGTTGCGGCCAACGGCGCGGTCAGCGGCTTGGCAGCGGGCTCGGCGGTCATCACCGCCACGTTTGGCAGCTTCACCCCAACCGTAACGATCACCGTAAAGGCCACCCCGGCCTTCTCGGACAGCTTTGGCACGACGCAGGATTATGTCGCCAACGGCTTGATGGGTTCGACCTGGGACGGCCTCTTCCTGAAGTTGGGCGACATCCCGGGCGGCGCCGCAGGCGCCGACGGCGACGGCGAGACGACCGTCCT
>CAZWJC010000078.1:0-25474 GCA_964634255.1 uncultured Verrucomicrobiota bacterium
GTTCGGGCACATTGCCCAGCAAGGCAGCGCCACCCTCACCGCCATGGCGCCGGGCGTGGCCGCGGCCCTGATCACCACCGTCGCCGGTTTGTTGGTGGCCATTCCTTCAATGTTCGCTTACAACTGGCTCGTTCACACGCTGCGCACGCTGACGGTCACGCTAGACAATTTCGCGCAGGAGTTGGTGTCGAAGATGGAGACCGAGTATCTTGAAGAGGAATAGCCGCTGAGCCATGCGCCGCTTCTCCCAACGCAGTCATTTGGTGACGCTGAGCGAGATCAACATCACGCCGCTGCTCGACCTGGCGTTTGTGCTGCTGATCATCTTCATCATCACCACGCCGCTGCTGGAGCAGAGCATCAACCTCAAGCTCCCGCAGGGCGGGCGGCCGGATCAGAAGTTGGACAAAAGCGACATTCGGACTGTGGAAATTACCGCGCAAGGTGAGTACTGGTACCAGCGCGGTAAAATGAAGCTGCCACAGGTCGAGGCCCAGTTGGTGCAGGACGCCAAATTCAATCCCAACCTGGTCGTCTTCGTCCGCGCTGACCGGAAATGTCCTCTCGAATACTTCGCGGCAGTCGCCGACTGCTGCCAGCGCAACGGCATCAAGCTTTCAATGCGCACTGAACCCGTGAAACGCTAATGGGTCGCCTCCAGCAAAACTGCGTCATCGTTTCAGCCAGCCTGCATGGCCTGCTGGCGGGCGCGCTGTTGTTCGGCTCGGCTTTCCTGTCCCCGTCCTCCAAGTCACTGAAACCTGACGACCGGGGCGTGCTAGATTTCGTACCCGTCAAGACGATAGACGACCTTTTTAGCGGAGGCGGGAATCCAAAAGCTCCGGAGGTCCAGCCGTTGCCCAAGCTGCAAGCTCAGCCCCAACCCCAGCCTCAACCACCCGCGCCAGCGCCCGCACCGCCTCCTCCGAAATCCGAGCCGGAGGTAAAACAGGCCGAGCCCGTTGCGGCGAAAACGCCCGCTCCGCAGAAACTCGACGACGAACCGGACTTCACAAAGCCCGCCAACGGGAAGCGCCTACCTACCGTGAACAAGCAATTATCGGTGCGAAAACCAAGTCCCCGAAACACGAGCTCCAGCCCCAATCCGGATTCAAATCCTGAAGCAGATGAGCGGGCGCAAGCCAGAGCGGCTGCTGACGCCCGTACCCGCGTCCGGCAAGCGTTCAATACTGCGCTGAATGGCGTCGGCGGCGTTGCCTCTTCCAGCACGGCTGTGGAGTTGAAGGGCCCTGGCGGGGGTGGCGTGCCCTACGCCAACTTCTTGGATGCCGTCAAGAGCCTCTATGCCCGGGCTTGGATTGTTCCTGATGGCGTCACGGATGACAGCGCCACAGCCATCGCCTCGGTCACGATCGCGCGCGACGGCACGGTGGTTTCCGCGAGCATTACACGTCCCTCCGGCAATGCTTTGGTGGATGCCTCGGTCAGCGCCGTGCTGAATCGCATTCGTAAAGCCGCCCCATTACCGGACGACGCAAAGGAAAGCCAACGGAGCGTCAACATTAAATTCAACGTCAGAGCAGCCAGATCACTTGGATGAAACACATTGCCAAACTTCAATCGCTTGTCACAGGCGCAAGCCTGTTGGCCCTCCCCCTTCTCGCCCAAGCCCAGAATGACATTGAAATCACGCGCGACGTGATTCCCGGCAACACCAAGCCCATTCCACTCTCAATGAGTGGGTTCACAGGCGAGGCGGCCGAAGTCATTCAGTTCGATCTCTTTGTCCAAGGGTTTACGTTCACCACTCCCGACGCCGCGCAGTATCTCCTCAATGGCAGCGCCGCCGGCAGCGTTCAAGGCGCTTTGATTGACCGTATCAACAAGAGTCCCATCTTCTCGAAGGCTTATACTGGTGGCAGCCTCCGGCGACAGGCCCACGCGTTGTCCGATGACGTCGTCCAAGCACTTCTGCACAAGAAAGGCATCGCCCAGACCCGCATCGCGTTCAAGGTGGACACCGGCGCGGCCAGCGAGATTTACGTGAGCGACTACGATGGCCACGCCGCGCAGGCGGTGACGAAGGACAATACCATCGTCGCCGCCCCCTGCTGGGCGCCGGGTCAGGCCGTCCTTTATTACACCTCCTACAAGCTCGATAACCCGGACATCTTCCGGCACGACCTGAGTTCCGGCGCGCGCAAGGCGGTTTCCCGGCACTCCGGCCTGAACACCAGCGCCGCCGTGTCACCCGATGGCAGCCGCCTGGCCATGATCCTCAGCAAGGACGGCGCACCGGACGTCTATGTCTGCGATGCGGACGGCGGCAACTTGAAACGGCTGACGGCGACGCGGGAGGACGATTCCTCCCCGTGCTGGTCGCCGGATGGAAAATGGATTTGTTTCGCCACAAAGAGCAAGGACCGGCGGATGTTGTGCAAGGTGCCCGCGTCGGGCGGCACCGCCGAGCGCATCTCGACCGGCGGCATCTCGAACCCTTCCGAGCCGGACTGGTCGCCGGACGGCAAGTGGATCGTGTTCACGGCACAGATGGGTGGTTTTGAAATCTGCGTCGTGCCGGTGGGCGGCGGGTCGGCCACCGTGCTGGTCAGCGGCGAAGACCCGTCCTGGGCGGCCAACTCCCGGACAGTCGTCTTTGCGCGGCGGCGCGGCGGGTCGCGCGGCCTGTCTTTGCTTGACGTGCCCACGAAACAAGTCAAGGATGTGCCCCGGATTTCGGGGAGCAACTCGCAACCCAGTTGGGCCCGGTAGTCAGGCTCTCAACGAAATAACCAAACATGAATAGCGCAAAGTTTCTGTATCTCGTCTCCCTCGGATTGGTCCTCACCGTCCCGTTTACCGGCTGTAAGAAGAAGCCCGGAACCATTACCCCGTTGCCCGGCCAGCGCGTCGGTCAACCGCGCGACCCCGGTGCCGGCGGCATGCTGACTGGCGGGCTCACGCCCGACGACGGCAGCATCAAGGCGACGTCCACCGGTTACCCTGCCGGTCCGGGTCATCCGGGCTGGCCAGAGAACCGAGAGATGTTTGCCGCACAGACCGTGTTCTTCGATTTCGACAGCGCCGTCCTTAAAGGCAGTGAGAAGGCGAAGGCGGACGTCGTGGCCGCACATCTGAAAGCCAACCCGTTTGACGCCGTGAAGGTCGAGGGGCATTGCGACGAGCGCGGCACGGAGGAATACAACCGCTCGCTCGGCGAGCGCCGGGCCCTGGCCGTACGCGAGGCGCTGATCGCCGCCGGCATCGCGCCGGACCGTGTGGACACCATCAGCTTCGGCGAGGACAAGCCGTTGGTCCAAGGCCACGATGAAGCGGCTTACAAGCAAAACCGCCGCGGCGAGTTCATTTTGCTGACACCGCCCAAATAGACGGCGAACTAGCAGGCCTTTCCCCAAGCCGGGTTTTGGCGCTTTACTCAGCCCCAAACCCGGCTTAACTTTTGCATCGTGTGAGCCTTACCCGAGTTCGGGCAATGAACGCCGGCGACACAGAGTGCGTCAAAGCTAGACCCGCAGGCAAAAGGCCAGGGTGAATTGAACAAGAGATTTTGAACGTATGAATACATGCATGTTGGCTTTTCTGGGCTGGCCGGAGATCGTGGCCATCCTCGCGGTGGTGTTGCTGCTCTTCGGCGCCAAGAAGCTGCCGGAACTGGCGAAGGGCCTGGGAAAGGGCATCAACGAATTCAAGAAGGCCTCCCGCGATGTGCAGGACGAGATCGAGCGCGCCGTGGAAGAGCCACCCGCGCCCGCACCCCGGTCACCCACGAGCTATCCTCCGGTGGAGCAAACCCAGACCAAGTCTCAGTCGTCCACGCAGGCCTAACGGTCGCTTCCAGCGGGTGACGCGCGATGGCAGAAGAGCCCGAGGGCACGCAGCCCGATCCAGAAGAAACTGAGGGGGGGCCAGTCAAGTCGTTCCTCGAACACCTCGAGGACCTCCGCTGGACGCTCATCAAGGTTGCCTCGACCCTGTTCGTGGCGATGCTGATTTGCCTTATTGGCGGCAACTACCTCGTCCGCTTCCTCACCTACCCACTCCGCGTCGCCTCGCAATGGCAGGCGCCCAAGGCGACCGGTACGGTGACCGTACACTGGGGGACGAACGTCCTCGCCAAGTTCGCCCGCACAAACCTCGCCCCGGTCCTTCCGGAGCACGCGACGAACATTCACGCCTTCACGGTGCTCCCCAAGAACGTCGGCGGCGAAATCGTACTGACACTCCAGCCCGAGGAACCGGTCTTTACGTCACCGGCGGACAACTTTGTTCTGCTCAAGAACTACAGTCCCATCAGCGCCTTCATGGTGGCGATCAAACTGGCATTATACGGTGGATTGGTGATCGCGCTGCCATTCGTGCTGTATTTCATCGGCCAGTTTGTGCTCCCCGCGTTGAAGGTGAAGGAGAAAGAGTTCGTGCTCCGGTCCATTGGAGTGGGCGCGTTCCTGTTTCTGTTGGGGATGGCGTTCTGCTATTTTTTGATGCTGCAGGTGGCGCTCGGCGCAACGGTGCAGTTTTCCCAATGGCTTGGGTTCGGCGCGGACGAATGGAATGCGGAGGACTACATCAGCTTTGTCTGCATCTTCATGCTCGTCATGGGCGTGAGCTTTGAACTGCCCATCCTGATCCTCGCACTGGTGAAGATCGGGCTGCTGGATTACCGCAAGCTCAACCACTTCCGTCCCTACTGGGTGGTGCTGGAACTGGTAATCTGCGCGTTTCTGACGCCCTCGGGGGATCCCTTCACGATGATGCTGATGGCGCTGCCGCTGCATCTGCTCTACGAGATCAGCATCCTCATCTCGTGGTATTGGGACTGGAAGGCTCGCAGGCTTCAGGCCCAGGAACAGACGCGTTCCGGCAAGTAAGCCACGTTGATCGCGATAGCCCCGGCACGCGTAGTCGGTCAGGAAAGAACCTTGTCGGATTTCGCCGGCGGGCGGCGATATACTCCTGACAATGAGCGACACCGCCGCTGCAACCGACCTGCAACTGCTCGCCCGCTACACCCGTGACCGGGCGGAAGACGCCTTTGCAGAACTCGTCCGCCGCCACCTGAACCTCGTCTATTCCGCCGCCCTCCGGCAGGTCCGTTCGCCGCAACTGGCCGAGGAAGTCGCCCAGTCCGCCTTCACCGACCTCGCCCGCAACGCCAGTGCGCTAACGCGTGGCAGCGGCGACTCGTCACCAGGGAGTCTGACACCCTGGCTCTTCACCGTGACCCGCCGCACCGCCGTTGACGTCGTCCGCCGCGAGGCCCGGCGACAGTTACGCGAACATATCGCCACCGAGATGAATGCCCTGAACGCCGCTGCCGCCGATTGGATGCACATCGAACCGCTCCTAGATGATGCCGTGTCCGCGCTGGATGAAACCGACCGCACCGCCGTCCTGCTTCGTTACTTCGAGAACAAATCCCTTCGCGAGGTCGGGCAGCAACTCGGCGTGAGCGACGATGCCGCGCAAAAGCGCGTCAGCCGCGCCGTCGAGCGCCTGCGCGAGTTTTTCGCCAAGCGCGGTGTGGTCGTGGGAACGAGCGGACTCGCCATCGCCATCTCGGCCAGCGCAGTTCATGCCGCGCCTCAAGGTCTTGCGGCCGCCATCACTTCCGCTGCCGCGCTAACCGGCGCGACGCTCGCCGCATCAGCAACAGCAACCACAACCAAAGCCATCGCCATGACGACCCTTCAAAAGACCCTTGTCACTGCCACCATCGCTGTCCTGGCCGGCGTGGGCATCTACGAAGCCCGCGAAATCTCGGCCCTGCGGCGACAGGTACAATCACTGGAGCAGCAACGTTCGCAAACGCCAGCCGCCCCAGTCAACGACACCAGCGCCGCACTTCAGCAGACGATCAGCCAGCTCTCCACCCAGAACTCGGATCTGGCCGGCGCGCTGGCCCAGGCCAACGCCGACAAGACACGGCTCGAATCCGAACGGGAATCGGCCAAGCGGGCCGCGGAGTTGTTCAAGGAGCTGGCCGACCAATCCACCGCCAAGGACACCAACCCAACCAACATGTATCCCACACCACGGCACGTCTGGATGGCCTTCGGCAAAATGGGCCGGCTGGCGGCACTTTCGAAGGAAGATGACAGCAAGCTTGTTGCAGAGGAAAAGGCCGCGCTCGATGTCGCACGAACCAAGGCGCTGGAAGACCTTCCCCTTCTTATCAAGGCGGCAAAACACTTCGACACGACCCAACTGGCCGGAACCGAAGCGCCACCGGAGGAGCAGTTGGACCTCTGGGCTTGTATGCTCTATGGCGCGTTAAATCTGGATGAACAACAGTTCAGTCAGGTCTACAACTTGATGCAACAGGATCTTGCGGCAGCGAAGCAGAAGGGGCTTTCGGAAACGAGTTCATCGTCCGACAAAACCGTGGCTCTGAAGCAGATGATCGAACAGTTCAAAGGAGAAATGAAACCCCTCTTCACCCCCGAACAAGCGCGGATCTTCGAGGGTGTTTTGACCCAAGTCCAGGTTGAACCCGGCAAAATGGGATTCAACTTCAGTTTCTGAGCCAGGCACTCACGCGGCTGCTGACTTGATTACCAGAAAACACTCTCCCGAATCCACAGACGGTAGGGAGCGCACTCCGTTGCGCGCCGCGGCTCGCAATGCCTTCAAGCGCTAACTTTTCCGGAAGTGAATCCCCCAGTCGTTCCAGGTGACGCCGGCGATAGACAGTACAACGCCTGCCGTTCTCCTGCGCAGAGCTGGCTAAACAGGTTGAATGGAATTTGTCTCGCGACTTCCTCTTTCTCTGTCCGGATTCAGCGGCGGCGGCTACCATAGGATGAGTGAACGATCAGAGCGATTCACAACTGCTGCGGGCTTACGTTGACCGCCGCTCGGAGACGGCCTTCGCCGAATTGGTGCGCCGCCATGTGGACTTCGTCTATTCCGCCGCGCTCCGCATGGTGTGCGATTCGCACCTGGCGGAGGATGTGACTCAGGCCACATTCATGGCGCTGGCGAAAAGCGCCGCCCAGCTTCTGGATCGGCCAACGCTATCGGGCTGGCTACACCGCACTACCCAGAATATCGCCGCGCAAACCGTCCGCACCGAGGTGCGCCGGCGCGTCCGTGAACAGGAGGCCGCCGCCATGACCGAATTGCCCTCCACCACTCCTGACGCCGCTTGGGATGACATCGCGCCACACCTCGACGCCGCACTCAGTGACTTGAGCGAGCCGGATCGTGACGCCGTGCTGCTTCGCTACTTCGAGCGCAAGTCCGCCCGCGAGATGGCAGAAATCCTCGGTGTTGGTGAGGAGGCAGCACAAAAGCGCGTGACTCGTGCCGTCGAACGTTTGCGCGAGTTCTTCGCCAAACGCGGCGTGGTCGTGGGAACGAGCGGACTCGTCGCCATTATCTCCGCCAACGCCGTCCAAGCCGCGCCGGCAGGCTTGGCTCTCACGATTTCCGCCGCCGCACTTGCCGGAACAACTCTTGCCGCCACCGCAACTGCCACTGCCACCAAAGCCATCGCTATGACAACTCTCCAAAAGGCCCTCGTCACAACCGTTGTCGCTGTCCTCGTTGGGGCGGGCGTTCATGAAACCCTCCAGGCGTCGAAGGTCCGCGATCAAAACTCCGCTCTCCAGCAACAGCAGGGGAAGTTGAACGAACAAATCCAGAAACTCCTAGCCGAGCGCGACGAAGCCGCACTCCAACTCGTCGCTCTCCGCGAGGACAATGAGCGATTGAATCGCACCACCGGCGAGGTGCTCAGGCTGCGCGGTCAAGTAGGGCGGCTGCGCCGCGACTCAGACGATCTCGCTCGATTGAAAGCAGCCCGAGGCCGAGAGGAGGAAGAACCGTTGGAGGCAACCGCCAAATCGTGGCTGGCAAAGGTGAACCTCCTCAAACAGCAGTTGGAGCAAATGCCGGACAGAAAGATACCTGAGATGCAGCTTCTTAAGGATGCAGACTGGTTGCGCATCACCGGCGGCGGCGGTTTCCAGACGGATGCCGAGGTGCGCCGCGCTTTGTGCCACCTACGAGACTCGGCCAAGCAGTATTTCGCTCCTCTGCTCGGACAAGCGCTGCGGAAGTACGTCGCGGCGAACGCCGGCCAGTTGCCAACGGACGCGACGCAACTCGCCACCTACTTCGAGTCGCCGGCGGACGGGGCCATACTTCAGCGGTACCAGATGTTGATGAGTGGCGACGCGGGTAAACTGAAAGGGCACGAAATGGTCGTGGGCGAGAGAGCGCCCGTGGACGCTGAGTACGACTCACTTCTTCAAATCGGACTGAATGCCCAGAGCTTGAAGGGGGTTGGGCAGATCAGTGTTCATCTTCAAGGTGATTTCGGCGCCAGCGCGCATTACGAACCGAGACTGGACAAGACTGGTGGCACGTGAGGTTAGCGGCGGGCGGAGTGCATCCGATAGCCTTCTTGAGTTGTAAGTGCTGGAAGGCCGGCATTCTCCAGGACGGTTCATGCACTTGAGGGGGCATCAGAGAACCCGCTGGCGATCTCGGCCTGCCCCGGTCCTTCGCTCTTTCCTCTCGCTGTCCGGTATCCGACTTGCCTCGTCGCCGGTGCGTTCCAGTGAGTGAATGACGTGCACGATCGCCAGCTCATGCAGAACCACGCCGGACGGCGATCCGAAGCGGTGTTTGCCGAACTTAGGCAGCGGGTCGTTGCATTGGCTAGTTCAACTCCAACAAGGCTCGCGCCACCTTTTCGGTAACCCGCACCACCGTCCCATGCCGATGGCCCGGCGGGAAACTCATCTCCTTCGAGCAATCCTCCCAGCGCTTCAAGTCCCTGGAGCGCGCGGCGCCGTAGTAATGCGGCTTGGTGTAGTGGTCGAAATAGACGAGGTATTCGTCTTTGATCTTGATCGCCGACGGACCTTCCACCCAATCGCCCGTGAACGGCTCGGAGGGTGGGCCAAACGGGCCTTCCGGTTTGTCGGCGACGGCGTAACGCAGGTTCTTCTCCACCGGATCCTTCCGCTCGTCCTTGAACACAAGGTAGAACTTCCCCTCGGCTGCCAGCAGCGTGGCGTCAATGACGTTGAAGCCGGGATCAAAGAACAACTTCGATGGACTGAACGTCTCGAAGTCCGGCGTGGTCACGGCATAAACGCGGTGGTTGTATTTGTCGTCACCTGTGGCGTCGGTTTCCGGAAACCGCCCCGGGATGGTGCTCGACCAAAAGATCAGCCAGTGCTTGGCCGTGCGATCGTAGAAGATCTCCGGCGCCCAGAGGTTGCGCGTGGCGGGCTCGTCCTCCATCAGCTTGATGGCGCGTTGCGGCGACCAATGGATCAGGTCCTTGGAGTTCGCGTAACCGATGACCTGCCCCTTGTCCGTCGTCCAGCCGCTGGTCCAGACCATGTGGAACGTGCCGTCCGGTCCTTGGGCGAGGCATGGGTCACGCATGAGCTTGTAGCCGCCGATCTCTGGCTTGAGGAACGAGCGGTCGCCGTTCAACGCCTGCCAATGGTAGCCGTTCGTGCTCAGAGCGAGATGAAGGCCGTCTTCTCCGTTGCCGCGAAAGGAGGTGAAGACGTAGAAGTCCTCGGCGATGGCTGTGAGTGTCAGGCTGAGCGAGAGCAAGAAAGCCAAACCCCAACCGGGAGAAAACCTGGCGGCGAGCATGTTTAAGTTCATGATGTGCGTGATGTTCAGCTTCGGTAGGCAAGTCGGTCAAGAGACGTTTTGCCGTCCCCGCCTCCGTCGCTCGGCCAACGTGCTTCCGGCATCTTGCCGGAAGTACACTCTGAATGCGCCAGCAGTAGTCTGATCTGCGGGCTGGAAGCCCGCAGCACGTTGCTGCCGGGATGAACAACCAACAGATGTGAAGTCGAGCACTCAGTGCTTTGCTGTGGCTTTGCCGTCATCCAACTCCAGTCGCACACAGTCATACATCACGCCTTGCGCCCAGCTCGTCGCCCGCGACTTCAACTGAATCACGTTCTGGGCGCGCTTGAGCGAAGCCGCATCAAAGGAGATTGGTCGCTCGACCCAGTAAGCGCGGATGCCGTCGCGTTGCATGGCGCTGGTCGAAGGCAGCTCCCCCGTTTCGCCGACCGACTTGCCGTTCACGAGCACCTCCACATTGCAGCCGCTGTGCGTGCCGCAGAAGGTCAGACGGAGTGTCGCCTCGCCGCGCGGGCTTTCCGGCAGGTCGAAGTGGATTGACCACGTCGTGCTGCGCACATTCGCCCGGCCCAAGTCGGTTGGACGCCGCCCCGCGCCATTGTCCTCGTCATCCTCCCCCATCACCGGGACATCGCGGCCCTCAATGCGCGGAGGCTGGACGTAATTCCAATCGCGCCGCCAGTCACTCTTGCCGATGATGAAGTTCACGTCGTGCGGAAACTCTTTCGGATACTCGAAGTAGAGCCCCCATTGCCAGTAGTGGTCACCGTGGCGAAACTCGCGCGCCGTGCGGTCCGGCACACCGATCTGCCACACCGTCCGCCCGAACCTTGCGGGCCTCCACTCCAACATGCCAATGGCCTTCTTTTCTGCTGAGCCGACGACCAAGTTCGTGAGATTGAACTCGCCAACCACACCATCCGCAACGGCGCGCAACCAGTAGGTGCCGGAGCGTACATTGGGAATCGAGAACCGCCCATCTGCATCCGCCCGTACCCAGAACTGGTAGAACTTCGAATCGCGCTGCCAGTCCACGTAAGGAGGAAAGCCCCTCGAAAAACCACTCCGGGTCAGGTTCGTGAACGAGCGTCCGCCGAAAAGCACGCTGTCGTTCGTCCGCGTCATCCATGGCGGGCGGCTGCCGAAACCGCCGGTCATTGGGTTGGTGTAGTTCGGCGCAGTCAATCCAACCCACAGGTTGCTCACTTTCAGAGCGGGATCGAGTGGATCGCGCACCACGATTTGGCCGCTCACCATGCTGCGTTGCGCGGCGGCCGGGTAATTCGCGTCCGATAACCACGCGTAGGGCCAGCGCTTCGATTCCTTCGCCGCCCGCGCCAGCGCATCCTTCCAAAGACCTTCATGATCTGTGCCGCCGTTGCAGTAGATCAGGAACGGCCCAATGACCTTGGCCCACGCTTCATCCTTGCCGACGGCGAGCGCCGTGCCGCCGTAATGGCTGCCGAGCCACATGTTGAGCAGCGTCGGTGTGCCGCCGGGGTTCACGTCCAAGTGACCGGTCAGTTCTGCCTTCGTTGGTCCACCGCCGATGTACTCCATGCTCGGGTTCACGATCCAGAGACCGATCTTCTGTTTCGTGCTGGACCATCCGTAAGCAGGAGTCTCGTGAAGCACGGCAGCGTAGTCGTACTTGTGCTCGGCCTCGCCCTTGTGGACGCCGGTCGTCATCCGCCGTCCCTCCTTGAGATTCAAGGGCGCGCCGCGATCCCAATCCTCCGGCGAGGGCATCACGCGCCGGCGATCCTTGTCAATGGTCATGTAGTCGAACACCTCAGGGTTCAACTTCATGGCATAACGCGCCTCGCCAACGCTGAACCCGGGATAACCCGCCTTGTGATCCCAGACGGCGTAGGTGTAGATCCAGTGCTCGCCACGCCCCAGCGAATAACGGATGTCCACGTCCAGCGGCGCGGATCGATCCTGCGGATCGTTGTGCGATTCGATGGAGATTTCGGCTCGATCGCCGCCGTTGGACTTTGGGTCCACGCGCAGCGCCGCACGTTGCCGAGCGCCGGGACGCGCGCGGCCCACGGACGACCAATATCCGCCGTTCGCACCGCTGCCATGCTCGGCGATCAACTCCTGCCCAGCGTAACGGAGCGACACCAGCGTGCCGGTGCGTTTCTCGATGCGCGCGGTGATCATGCCGTTGGCCAGTGTGAACGAATCGTTCTCTTCAACGACTGTCACGTCGTCAGCAACGGCAGTCGCACAGAAGTGGAATCCGACCAACAGCACCGCCAGTCTCGACCATGTCCACGCACGACACCGCTGGAATCTGCGATGCTCGCGAAGCGTCTTGGAGTGCGGCAGCCCTCTGCCGCTTTGTCGCCCGTGGCCCGAATGCGGCAGAGGGCTGCCGCACTCCAAAACGCTAGCGCGACACTCAACCACAGCTGGCCTTGTCGCTGTCAACAGGATCGAATTCATGACGCCATCCTTCATCGGCGTAGCGCTGGCGACGGATTGCCGCCGCCTTCGTCCACATCACTCGACGTGCTACGGATGCGCTTGTATTCAACCGGCGCATCCGCGTTCTCCGGCAATTGCGGGCCAGCATAGAGCACGGCGATCTCCGCCAAGGCAGCGCTGGTATCACTGCCAAAACCGGTGAGGGCCGTGAGCCTGAGTTGTCTCGCGGTTGCGATTTGCGGGAACCGTACGGTCTGCGGATTCCACGTGGACGCCAGCTCGCCCGACGCGACCTCGCACCACGCTTGCCCATCGTCGCTTACTTCCAGCTTGTAGGCCCGAATGTCGCCAAGGTGGTCGCGATCGTTCTGGCGGTTCATCAACACCACGCCGTTCATGGCAACGCGGTTGGTGAAAGCGATCGTCAATTCATGTGGATAGGAGCGTCCATCCCCGCCGCGCCCACGTCCGCCCACGCTCCAGAACGTATTCGGATCGCCGTCGAACGCCGCGCTTCCCCCGGCAGCATCCGTCTTCGCTACAAGCTTGCGCATGACCAGAGTGTCAAACCACAACGCCCGCAACTGGGCTGGCGATACGGATGACTTGGGTCGGAACTTGTCGCTCGCCGCGTAGTTCAGTAGCGAATGGCGCAACTGCCGCGCAACCGGACGTTCTTCGAGGTCACGTGTGATGTCGAATGAGCAAACCAGCAACTTGCCTCGGCCCACCCGCGCCTCAAAGATTGGCGCGAGCTTCCAGTTGCGATTCCAGTCGTCAATCGCGGCGACGATGGGTTTCAAGTTTCGTGGCAGCTTGCCGATGTCGACCGCCCGGACGCCCTTGGTGATCTGCGCCCATTGCCAATCGCAGTGGGCCTCGGTTGGGAAGCCGGCGAGGGCGGAATGCTTCACGTCGCACCACAGGCCGAGCATGCGCCCCCATTGCGGATTCATCAGGCGATTCCAGAAGACAGGTAGGTTGTCGAGCGGCGGGCTGGCCCAGTCGAGGTCGGCGGCGCGCGGCAGGAATAGCACCTTGCCGCCAGAAGCGAGCTTGCCCTCAGCTTCGTCCCAAGAACTCGTCACCAGAACTTCTTTTGGCGGAGCATCTGGCGCTTGCGCCGGGTAGAGCCAGAAGTTCCAGTCGTTCTCATGGTGGCCGACTTTTGCCACCAATCGATACGCCGCGGGGGCTGCAAGTGCCGACAAGGCAACGGACACTCTGCCGAGCGGTCCACTCCTGCCGATCGCCAGCGCAACAGGCGCGGACTCACCCTCCGCCACAGCCTTCCCCACCGTGTTCACGATTCGCCAACTCACCGCCGCGTTCGTCAGCGGCGTTTCCCCGTAGTGCGCCACCTCCACTGCAGCCTCCAGCGTCTCCGCCTTGGTAAACACGCGTTTGGTCAACCTCGTCAGCGGCACGGTGGTGCTGCAGAACCGCCGCCACTCGTCGGCCTCCACGTAACCCTTCTCCTCCCAAAACGGATCGAGCACACCGACCAGCGCCGTCCCCTGCCCCGTGTAGTCGTGAAGATCGAGCAATTGGAAGCCGCTCAATCCAGGCGTGCGAAGGTTGGCTTCGATCTCTTCTTTGTAGCAGGCAAGTTGGAAGCGGCCCGAGCCACGCGCGAATTCCTGGTTGAATTCCAGCACGCCATTCGCCGCCGCAGAATCGCGGAATATCTCGTAGTTGCCAGGCCGAGCGTAGCCGGTGAATTTTCGGATGACCTCGAAGTCCGGATACGCGCACCATTGCCCGAGTTCGTGAGACACCACAGGCACATTCACACCACGCAACGACCGCGCGTAGTCGCGCCCAAACCAAGCCCGCTCGCCCCGCAGCATGTTCAACCCGATGCGATGCACCGCGAGATAATCCGCGCCACTGACGGGGCCGGGTTCGTCAATCAGCGACCAGCCGGTGTCCGGTGTGTAAAGCCGGCGCGGATCTTTCACCCGGAAGTGCTCCACCCACTTGGTCAGCGATTCCTTCCAGCGCCCCTTCGCTTCGTTGCTGGCGGAGAAGAGACAGAACGAGGGGTGGTTGCCGTAGGCGCGGATCATGCGCTCCGTTTCCTCGTAAAGCATCCGCTCCATCGGCGTGCCGGGGCTGATCTCGTTCCACATGCCGGGTTCAGGTTGGAGGTAGATGCCGATCTCATCGGCGGCCGTGAACGCCGCTTCCGGAGGGCAAAACGAATGGAAGCGGACATGGTTCAAACCCCAGTCCTTGCAGGTGCGAAAGAGTTTCAGCCAATATTCGACGTCGCACGGCGGATAGCCGGTCAACGGAAAATCGCCGCCGTGGTGCGTGCCGCGCAGATGAACGGGACGACCGTTGACAATGAACTCCCCCCCGGAGGTTTTGATTTCACGAAAACCGACACGCACCTCTCGTCTTTCGCGGCCATCCGGCCCCTCGACCGATACAGTGAATCGCTGGACGCAGGGGGTGAACTCATCCCAGAGATTGGTTTCACCTCCAAATATGATCTCAGTTGTAACTCCGTTTGTGGGCACTGCAACGGGCTTGTTTGAGCCCGTGACCAGAGGTCGCCCAATCACGGGACGCCCTTCGCCACTCCAATGTGTTTGGCCAACGGCCAGCCGGACAACCGTTTCACGTGGGCCTGCGTTTCCGAGCTTGATCCGAAAAAGCTTCTCGCGCCGTGAGTTGAGCATTACCTGAACATCCTCCATCCACACCAAGGGCGTGCTACGCAGTTCAATCGCTCCTACGATGCCGTTCCATGTGCTGCCCAGAGAATCCGAAACCGAGTGGGCATCAGGTCGGTAGTTCATCAGCATCCGGTTATCCACACGGATCGAGAGCCGGTGCTTGCCGGGGGCGACGATACCAAGGTCGTGTTCGTGCGGCGTGCAGAGGGAGTTGTTCGTGCTGACCAGGCGGTCATTCAGCCAAACGCGTGTCTCCCAGCGTGGACGTTCGAGAAACAGCACTACGCGCCGCCGGGCCCAGTCCTGCGGGATCTCAATGTCCCGCTGATACCACGCCGCGCCGAGATAATGTCGCGGCGGCTGGCAGACGAATGGCACGCGCACGTGGCCGGCATCCGTGTGCGCACGGTAGTCCTCGCGCAGAAACCAGTTCCGGTCGTAAAGCGAGAGCACCCAGGGCGTGGCCGTGCTGATTTCGTCGCCGTAACCTTGCGACTGGAGCACGCCCGGCAGCTTGATTCGCTCTGGCAGATTGCGGCCGAACCACGCCTCGCTCACGCCCACATCTGTTCGGTCCAACGCGAAGCGCCATCCGCCGGCGAGTGGCAGCGTGTCCTTCCCGGATGTGACATTCACTGCGCCGACAGCCATCAACCAAGCGACCCATGCGAGCACACGAGTTGAGAGGACATCTGGTTTCATCATTGTCGTCAGCACATGCCGTTAGCGAAGCGGGTTGACTTCAACCATCCCCGTCGAATGGCGACCCGCGCCGGCCACGATACACAAGCGTAATGTCCGCCCGCGATGACCAATACTGGTGATGCCGCGCGCCACGGCTACGCAGGCCGAACACCGACCCGTGATCTGCCACGCTCCCTCTTGCCTCATCCAAACGAGAACCGTAGAGTGCCGCGCGATGCTTCACGCATTCCACCACGGCATCCTGCGCGCAGCCCAAAAGCTCGGCCTCCTGTGCTTCCTGCCGGGTGCGGTCGGTTTGTGCGCGGGGGGCGAACTGGTGGATCAGCGAGCACCCGATGGATTTCTCCTCCGCAGTTGGGATCAGGACAGAGGTCTGCCCAGTAGCCGCGTCAACGCGGTCGCCCGAACGACCGACGGCTACGTCTGGGTGGCGACCGGCGGCGGGCTGGCGCGCTTTGACGGAGTCCAATTCACTTCCTTCGACAGCGTTAACACTCCCGCCCTGCGGGACAGCCGGGTGATGTGCCTCCTTGTAGATCGAGCGGGCACGCTTTGGGCCGGCACAGCCAACGGCACACTCGTGCGACGCGAAGGCGATGGTTTCGTGCGAGTGGACCTCCGCGGGGAACGCGCGACGCGCGGGCGGAGTGTGAATTCGCTGGCCCAAGACACTGCGGGAGATCTGTGGCTGGCAACCGACGGCGCTGGGCTCATCCGTCTCCACGCCGGGCAAGTCGAAGTATTCAGCGCGACGAACGGCCTGCTCTCAGACGTGGTTTCCCAGATCGTCTGCGACTCAGACGGACGACTGTGGGCCATTGCCGGTGGCAAGCTCTTCATGCGGGAGGACGGCAAGTGGCAAGTTCCGCCAAGCCCGATCCCGATGGATCAGCCGGTGCGTTGCATCACGTCGGCACGCGAAGGCGGGTTGTGGGTCGCCACACTCGCCCCGCATCCACTGGGCGGGCGCGGAGGTCGTGTCCTCCGATTGAAGGACGGACGCTGGGAAGACACACTCTCGCCGTATCCGTGGCCACAAGATTCACAGCGCGCCCGCGTGCAAGCTATGCTGGAGGATTCCGAACGCCGGCTTTGGTGCACGACGGCAGGCTGCGGGATCTTCCTGCACACCCCCGGCGCCGGCTGGCAGCCGGTCGGCCGCGAGACCCCTTTGGCTCACGTCGAAGCACTCTGCTTGTCGCCGGATGAATCCGGCGTGGTTTGGATCGGCACCCGCACCCTCGGATTGCACCAGGCACGCCCCCGTCCTGTCCTCTGCCTGTCCCCGCCCCCCCGCGACGAGCCCAGCGTCTTCTTGTGCGTGTGCGCGAGACGCGATGGCAGCGTGTGGGGCGGCACCGATGGTGCCGGCGTCTATTGCTGGCAGAACGGCACACGAACGCACTACGGGATGGAAGCGGGATTGGGCAGCTTGCAGGCGAACGTGCTCTTGGAAGATCAGCATGCCACGCTTTGGGCCGGCACCTTTGCGGGCGTGTTCCGTTTCCGCGGAACGCGGTTTGAACCACTTCCCGGCCCCCCTGCGTTGCGCGAGCTGACAACCGCGTTGCTGGAAGATCGACAGGGCAACCTCTGGGCCGGGACGCGTGGTGGCTTGGTTCGCGTGTCCGAAACCAACACGCTCGTGTTTGGCCGGCGAGAAGGCTTGGAAGGCTTGCCTCCCCGCGCGCTAGCCGAGGACGCCCAAGGACGCATTTGGGCAGCGGTGCCGTTTGTCGGCCTGTTCTATCAAGACGGCGAACGATTCCAGCGCGTGGACACCTCGCGGCTCCCGGGTGCAGCCAGCATCCGCGCGATGCATTTCGATGACGCCAACGCGCTGTGGATCGCCACTCAGGGCCTTGGTTTGTTCCGTTTCAAAGACGACGCGTTCCTGCGCTGGACGAGCCGGGAGGACGGTCTGCCCAGCGACCATCACATGGCGCTGCTGGAGGACGGCAACGGCAATTTGTGGCTGGGCTCCGAAAACGGCATCTTCGGCCTGTCCAAGGCAGCGCTCTTGGCCCACTCGCGTGCCCCTAACCGAAGGCTCACGTCATGGCGGATCACGCCTGAGGAAGGATTGGCTCACAAGGTCTGTTCAGGCATCGGCTCTCCGGGGGCCAGCCGCGCCACCGACGGCCGCCTGTGGTTCCCCGACGGCCCGGCCATCGCCGCGTTTTATCCCACCAACGTACCGCGCGGCGTGAAGGCCTGGCCTCCGATTATTGAAGGCGTAGTTGTGGATGGCGTCAGATTGGCGAGCAGCACCACGGGCGAACATGCCATCCGGTCCGGCGCGGTGACCTTCGAGTTCCACTACACGTCGCCGAACATCCAGTCGCCCGACCAGATTCAATACCGCTACCGCCTGGAGGGCCTGGATCAAGACTGGGTGGACGCCGGCACGCGCCGCGTGGCGTACTACAACCGACTCACACCAGGTCGCTATGTATTTAAAGTCATGGCCGGCTCTCCAGAGCGCACCTGGCGCGAGGCCGCACAACCGCTACCCTTCGAGGTCGTCCCGCGGATTTACGAACGCCGCACGGTTCAAATCCTCGCCGGCGCCGTCTTGGTCGGCGCGGTAGCTGTCGCCGTCTGGCGCGTGGAGCGCACCCGCTCCCGACGGCGCTTGGAACGACTGCACCTCCAACGCGCAATGGACCAAGAACGTCATCGCATCGCCCGCGACATTCATGACGATCTTGGCTCCGGGCTCACGGAGATCATTTTGCTCAGCGATACGTTGCGCGACGAAACCGCCGCCCTGCCCGTGAGCGAAAAGACGGCGACTGAGATTTCAACCCGCGCCCGTTCGCTGACGCGTGCAATGGATGAAGTCGTTTGGGCTTTGAATCCGCGAAACGATTCGCTGGAAAGCCTGCTCACCTACCTTAACAAGTTCGCGCAGGAATACCTGACGCGTGCCGGGGTGCGCTGCCGCTGGGACGTGCCGCTCGAATTGCCACCGACGCCGCTTTCCGCCGAGACGCGCCATCATCTTTACCTCGCCTGCAAAGAAACGCTGAACAACGTCGTCAAACATGCCGGCGCAAGCGAGGTTTGGGTGCGGCTGGAGATGGGCAATGGCCGCTTTACGCTCTCCATCGAGGACAACGGACGGGGTTTCGACAACACGCGGACTGGAGAACGAGGCAACGGCCTGCTCAACTTGCGGAAGCGACTGGAGGAACTCGGCGGGTCGTGCGTGATCGAAAGCACTCTAGGCAGCGGCACTCAAATAAGATTTATCGTATCGCCGGCCCTGCAAGAAGCCCCGCATCCACCGCCGGCGTCATAGCCAGTACTGGTCAGTATGAAACTCACTTCCGCTGCCACACCTTCTCCGTCGAAGACAAGAACCATGACTATCCGAGTGGCCATTGTGGACGACGACAACGGAGTGCGCGCCAACCTCGCCCGGGCCGTGGACCGGTTTGGCTGCTGCAAGTGCGTGGGCCAGTTCGCCAGTGCCGAGGACGCGATCCAGAATCTGCCCGTTTCGTCGCCGGAAGTCGTGTTGATGGACATCAACATGCCGGGCTTGAACGGCATCGAATGCGTGCGGCAGCTCAAGCGGGCGCATCCGGAGATCGAGTTCATCATGCTGACGGTTTACGAAGATACCGAAAGCGTCTTCAACGCACTGGCCGCGGGCGCGAGTGGTTACCTGCTCAAGCAGGCTACTCGTGAGGAGTTGCTGGAAGCCATCCAACAAGTGCATGCCGGCGGTTCGCCCATGACCAGCCACATCGCGCGCAAGGTCGTGCAGTCCTTTCGTCTGACTCCGGCTCCTGAGAGCGACGCCGCCAAGTTATCGCCACGCGAACAACAGGTGTTGGAGCAGTTGGCCAAAGGCTACCTCTACAAGGAAATCGCGGATTCGTTGAACATCAGCTACGACACCGTCCACAACCACATCCGTCACATTTACGAGAAACTCCGCGTGCGGTCGCGGGCACAGGCGGTGGCCAAGTACTTCGAACAGTCCCGTCCGCAGAAAGGCGGCTTCCCTCCGGCCGCCTCGTAAGCCGGAACTGGCGAGGCACGCCTTACTGCACGTCCAAGACAAGCAGCGACACCGCCTGCCGCGGCAGGTTCATGCTAAGTGAGACACTTCCGGCATCGAAGTGAAATGACTTCGTAGGCTCGCACATCGCCAACTGCCCCGCGGCTTCGAGAGTGACTAATTGCTCCCCGGTGGGCGATGCCGGCAAGTTCATCCGCTTCCAGGTTGTGTAGGCATTGCTGTGATTCTCATCCACCCGGTAATGCGTTAGACGAGCATTGCCGGCACTCCGCGGCAAGCCCGCGACCTGCAAAGTCACGTTCGCGATCGCACCAGCCACGTCGTCATCGTGATAGTGCCAAAGCAACACACACAGCCGGTTTCCGTCGAGACTGGCCACCGCTGACACGTCCGGGCGTTCGCGAACTCCGGCCTGCATGATCTCGTCCAGCGGCACGGCGGCATCGCTTTGCGCGGCGAGACGCTGCCCGCCCATCTTGCTGAACATGCGAAACACGTTCAGCACGGGCAAATCGACGCCGCCGGTGGCCAGTTGGCGGAAGCCGGCAAAGAGCGGTTGATCTTCGAAGGTAAAGGCCCAGGTGAGCACCCCCTCAAGGTTCACGCCATGCCGTTTGGCGAGTTCGCCAATTCGCGCGAAGCTGGCGGCTGTGTAACTGGAATACATCGTGCCGTTGCGATAGCCGAGCTGCGGCCCCTGACAGGCGGCACACCCTTCCGGATCGGATTCACCGATGACGATTGGCTTGGTCTTTAGCTCCGGAAAGCCGGCGACGATGCGGAAACCGTCGTTGACTGTACGCAAGTGCGCGGCAATGCCCATGCGGACGTGATTGTTGGTATAGACGGGCGAACCCTTTGCATGGAAGGAGACGAAGTCCAACGGCGTGCCGACCCGGCCGGTGGCGGAGTTCGTGCCGCGGAGGCAGTGCTCAAAGAACGCCTCGCTGAACTTGCCGCCGCTGCCCGCCACGTCCGGCCCACCAACCCGCGCTGTCGGCAACGCACGCCGCACTGCGTCAATGGCGTGGTCGTGCAGCTTGAAGAACTCCTCCCGCGTCCCGCGCCAGTAACCGATGTTCGGCTCGTTCCAGACCTCCCAATACCACTGCTCCACTTCCGCTTGCCCGTATCGCTCCACGCAATGCCGCACCCAGTGATAAACCAGCTCGGCCCACTCCGCGTAGTCCTTCGGCGGATACGCCCAGCCGGTGTAGATCTCGTCATACTTCGCCGCTGGCGTCCACTTGTGCTGATACGGTTCCGGTTTGATTGAAAGGTCTTTGGGCATGAAACCAATCTGCGCGTAAGGCCGCACGCCGCTGGCGCGGTAGGTGTCGAAGATGCGGTCCAGGATGGTCCAATCGTAAACCGGTTTGCCTTGCTCGTCTTCGCGGTAGGCACCACTCGAACCCCACTTGAGCGCGGGCGTGCCATCGCCACTCGTGAGCAGATTGTGGGCGCGAAAATAAACCTGGCTTGGGCGCAACGCGCCGAGTTCGCCCAGGAGCTTCCGGCCGTGTTGCATGTAGGCATAGTTCGGTTCGTCTGCACCGAAGAACCGCCAGACGGGCTTGAGTTCGCCCAAAGGCTTGGAGGCGTCCACGCGGATGTTCACCGGAAAAGCGGTTACCGCGCTTTCGTCCGTCGGCGCGGCATCGGCTTGCGACACGAGACGAATCAGAGTTGGCTCATCGCGATTGCACGTGAGCCGACCGCTATCGTGCTTGAGTTCCACCACCTGGATCGAACTGCGGCGTTGCTCGCAACCGTCTTTGCGGACATCTGCGCCCCGCCGTCCCGGATGGGTGAAGTAAAAGAGGAACGCGCGCTCGCCGTTGACCACCACGTCCGGATGACCGCCGATCGCATCGTCTTCTTCGCCCTTGCCGGGCTTCTCCAACAGGTTGTCACCTTGCTGGCGCGTCCAGTTGAGCGCATCATCCGAGCGGTACACCGCGAGGCCACGCCACACGTCAGTGACCATCCAGTAGGTCCCGTGCCAGCGGAACACTTTCGGCCCTTCGCCGGATTGATCACCCACGGCCTTGCCCTTGTCCGTCCAGTTCACCAAGTCCGGCGAGTCAGCGTAGTAAATGGCCTTCCGGTCGCGCTCGTTATTGTACCAAAGCCTCCACGTCCCGCCAGCGAGCCGGAAGATGCAGGCGTCAATCACGCGGTCGGAAGCCAGCTTGAGCGGTTTGGCGTTCGTCCAGCACCGGAGATCTGTGCTGGTCAGGTGAACGATGCTGCGCGGGTGATCCCAATTCTCGAAGATGCCGGGCACGACTGTGAGAAACATGTGGTGCGTGCCATCCGAAGCCGTCATCACCTCCGGCGCCCAATGCGTGGTCTGCTCGCCACCGAATTCCGGTGGCAGCTCGATGTCCGCCGTGCCGACGTATTTCCAGATCACCCCGCCGTCCGCCGATTCCGCGATCCCAAGGCGCGTGCCATGAACCCAGCTTACGCCCGGCGCGTTCGTTATGTTCGCACGCCGGTTCGTATAGAACATCCACCAGCGTTTCACTTGCGGATTCCAGATGACGACCGGGTCCGCCGCACCGTCGTGAACGGGATCGCGGTAGAGGGGTTTCGAGGCGATCGGCCCTTTGCCGTCTCCCTGCAACACCGCGGCACGAATTTGAGTCAAGCACCCACACCAGACAGTAACGAGGAGAACCGCGAGTTGTCGGATCATCATGTGAATGATGGGTTCAAGTTTCTGCCGTCAGAGGGTCAGAACCGATGCACCAGCTTATCCACGAGGAACGTGCTTTCGCGCATCGCCTGCTCGGCGAACGGACCAAACCACTCGGCGATTTGCCGAAATCGCGCCACGAACTCTTCCCTGTCGCCTGACTCGATGAGCCCAAGGTTCTGCTGAAGCGATTGGATGAAATCCTTCAGGAGCACCCGGCGTTCTGGCGTGGCAAATACGATCTCGGCATAAAGCCACGGGTCTTGCGCGAAGAGCCGGCCGACCATGGCCAGCTCGAGACGGTAAATGGGACTGGAAAGTTCAAGCGTGCGAGCGATGGAAACATGGCGCGAATGCATGAACTGGCCGAAGGCGAAGGTGGCAAAGTGGCGCAGCGCCTGAACGATGCCCATGATCTCGTCGTGCTCGTCCGCCGTCGTTTCGATCAGCACGTTGCCCCAGACCTCGAGTTGGTCGAGGAACCACGTGCAGGCTTCCGGCTGGCGACCGGGAATCGCCACCACGATCTGCTTGTCCATCGTGGTCGTGGCGGGACCGAAAAGCGGATGCAGCCCCAGCACGGGACCGGCATGAGCATCAAGCATGGCCTTGAGCGGCGCGCGCTTCAGGCTGGTGATATCTGCGAGGACGCAGTTCGGCGGCAGGAAAGGCGCAATGCGAGCCGCCACCGACACTGTCACATCAATCGGCACGGCCAGCAGGCAGAGTTCAGCACCTTGGGCGAGAGCCTTCACTTCCGGCCAGTCTTCGCAGTCGAGAACCCGGGCCTGATAGTCCGACTGCGCGAACCAGCGCTGGAAGAACTGGCCCATGCGGCCCTTGCCGCCAACGATCAGCACCGTTGCTCCCGGACGAACGCCGCGCCGGCCCAACGTTTCGAGCTGCCCCACGCGCGAGTGGCGCATGACGGTGCGAAACAGGTCTTCGATGTAATCCGGGTCCAATCCAGCCGCGACGGCTTGCGCGCGCCGCGCTGAAATCAAGTTCTCCTCGCGTGCCGGATGAAACGTGGGCAGGTTCTGCTGCTGCTTGATCTGGGCGACTTCCTCAACCAAACGTCGACGCCGAGCCAGCAGTTCCACCAACTGCTCGTCGAGCTGGTCAATTCCCAGCCGCAAGGGTTCCAGTCCCCCGGCGGCTGCGTGGCCCAAGGACGGTGCTTCGGTATTCTGCGTGTTCATCGTGTTCAGCCGGAAGCATAGCGGGCGGTTGCACGACGGCGAGCTTAACTCTCACTGGCCAACCGAGAAGAACGTGCGGAATCCCTTTTCTTCACATCCACCAGCGCCACTAGCGTCGCTTCTCAAACCACGCCTTCAACTCCGCATCCAGCGACTTTAGGTCGGGCCGCTTCGCTGCAATGGCCACCGACTCGGTCCATTCCTTGTTCAGGTCGCCGAGGTCGAGGCGCGAGCTTTCGCGGACGAATACTGGAATCTGATGCAGCTCCGTCATGACGGTGATGGTCTGGCCGCCGGGGAGGACCGTTGCTGGATTCCACGCATCGCGCCAACTCGAGCCAGAAGGCAGATAGACGCGTTGCTCGCGCTGGTTCTTCTCCCAAATCGGCGAGACGAGCAGGTCGGGTCCGTAAAGGAAGGTCCACCAATTGGCCCACGCCTCGGGAGACTTCGCATCCACCAGGAAAAGTGGTCGGACGATCGGCATGCCGGTGCGGGTGGCTTCCACGGCTTGTGCGTGACCGTAGTCGGCGAGGCGCTGGTGCAGCCGCGCATAGAGCCGCCACACGGCGATGAGCGTGGCGTCATACTTGGGCTCGCGCGGCAAATTCCAGAACGCAAGATTCCGCGTCGGCCCGACCTCCATGATCGGGTTGAAGCAACTGAATTCCAGCCAGCGGGCGCAGACTTCCTGCTCCATGAGTTGCTGGTTGTAGCCGCAGGTGTCCGAGCCCCAGTTCGGATAGCCCATCACCGCGGAGCGCTGCACCGCGATGATCGAGGCCCGCAACCCCTCTTGCGTACCGCCGATGTCGCCGCCCCAGAAAACGCCATACGGTGAACTACCGGTGTAAGCCGCGCGTGGCATCAGCACAAAGTCATCGCCTCGATGCTTGTTCGCCACCTCCCAAGCGGCTTTCACATACATCGGCGGGTACGCATTTCGGTTCTCACGAATGGAACGCCCGTCGAACACTTTGTATGGGCCGTCCTCCGGAATGTTCTCCTCCGCGCGGTCGAGCTTGAACCCAGCGACGCCGAGTTTGAGCAGCTTCGCCACGCCGTCCTGCCAATAGGCCTTCGCCTTGGGATTCGTGAAGTCCACCATTGGGTAGTTGTTCCGCTGCGGCTTCTGCGCGGCGAGGTTGTAGCCGAGCTTGACGGCGTTGGTTTCCATGTTGCCCTGGAAGAACGGGCCGATCCACAGGACCATTCTGGCCTGCTGTTCATCCAGCCACTTCACGGACTCGGCGAAGTTCGGCAGGCGCTTGGGATCAATTTCGAAGTCGTCGTAACCGAGCCGGCCAGGTCCCCACGGACGATCAATCCAATAGACGCCACAGGGAATGCCGTACGCCTTCATCATGAGCATGTCCTCCATCATCTCGGAGTTGAAAGGGCCGGTGACGGGCGTGCCGTCGTAGTAAGTGGCGCGGTGCGTGTGCTCGTCGCGCCAGCGCCAGGGCGTGAACATCCACTTGGGCGGCAGAAACGGCGGGCCGGCATCGAGCGCGTGGGCCTTGACCAGCTCAGCGGGCGTGTCCGCAGTGTAAAATCTGAGGGCGAGCGACGGGCCTTCGAACTCAATCTTCACGCGTTTGGGGTCGCTGACGCAGAAGTCGTAATTCCCGGGCCAATCGGTCTGCGCGAACACCGCGTAGCCGCGCGACGACAGATAGAACGGTGCATAGACCGACGTCGTGGGCTTGAGGATCATGTCCACCTTCTGCCCGCGGAGGTTCATCGCCTCCCTGATGCCCGGCGCCCACGAGGCCTGCTGTGGCCCGTCCACGACGCGTTCCATCAAGCCGGTGAAGTATTCGTCGGAATTCGCGTCCACGGCGAGTCCCCAGCGGACGATGTCGGCGGAGGGTTCGGCCGAGAAGCCGAGGACGAACTCGTTGCCCCGTGATTCCAGCGCAACGTGAACCATCCGGTTACCGGACAACTTCAGGTCACGCCGCATCGTCCCGCCGCTGCCCGCCTCAACTGTGAGGGCGAGCCCAGTGAGCGGCGTCCGTCCCGAGGCCGTCTCGAAGAATAGGTCGTCAAGCCGCACATTCTGGCTCTTTGCGGTTGCGACATTCGTCTTCTGCGCGACCCAACGCAG
>CAZWJC010000079.1:0-25286 GCA_964634255.1 uncultured Verrucomicrobiota bacterium
GTTGAGGACCTCGCTGACGTTGGTCGTCAGCAAAAGCCCGCCGGGGGCGAGCTTGGAGTAGAAGAGGTCGTTCAAGCGTTGGCACACCTGGTCGGACAGGTAATCGTAGAGCCCGGCGCAGTATATGAAATCAAACAGCGGCTCGCCGGTCACGGCCTCCTTCCGGCTGGATTCCTTGAGCAATTGGTGCACGGATTTCTTGATGAACTCCAAGCCCGCCCGCCGTGCGTGCTGTTGCTGGAGGCCGCTCAACTCACCTTCCAGCCGGACCAAAGTCTCTTCGTTGAAGTCCACGAGCGTCAGGTCAATCCGATCCGCCAGCGCCTCTTCGCGCAGGAGCAGTTTGACTTCGTGTGCCGGCCCGCAACCCAGGTTAAAGACTCGCAGCCGCCGTCCTGCGCTGGTTGCGCGCAGGGCTTCTTCCAGGAGCTTCCGCTTCAGATAGGCCACGCGGTTGCGATGAGCTTCCGCCGGCGCCTGTCCAAGCAGCCAGACATTGATCACCTGAGCAAACAGCGAGCCGCCTTCGTATGGTGACCGAAGCATCATATTGACAACCTCGTAGTCCCCGGCATACCCGAGCGGCTTGGTGAACGCGCGGTGGGCGAACGGGGAGCAGAGCAGCAGCGGGTGCAACTGCCGACGCAAATACGCCCGATGCACCGGGTGGAGTGGGGTCTCGAGTCGACCAACGATGTCCTCGAAACGCTCAACGAAGCCGTCAATCGCCCGCACCACCGGAGGCGTCAACCCATCTACCACCTCTCGTTCCTTCTGCGCCCGGTCCACGGCAGACAGCGCTGCCATTCCCAGCTCCAACTGGTTCACCCAGAGCCGCAGTTCCACCAGAAAACTCTGCAGATCCGCCAGCACGACTTTGAACTCGGGAACGACTCGATAAACCTTCTGCCATTCCTCAAGAAAGCCTTGGAACTTCTGCGCCAAGGCACTGCCGCCAGCCGTCGCGGCATCGAGCTCCACATCCTGCCAAGCCGTCTCATCCAAGGTCGCTTCGCAGATCAGCACCGGTCCCGTCTCAACCAGGCTGCGCACGACGGCGCGCCCCGCATATATGGTGTGCCCGCGCACCATGATGCGGAAGCAACGCAGCGCCTCCGAAAGCCGCAACTCCTCGCCGCTGCCGTAGAGTTCGAAGGCGGCGGTGAAACGGGTGTATTGGAGCGGCATGCCCCGCAACTCCACATCCTGACTGGCTTTGAAAAGAACCAGGCTTTCCTTGGTTAGCGATTCATTCATGACCGATTCTCCCACGCCTGGCCGCGCCGACTACCCCACGTCTCCCTCCACCCGCCCGGCGTCTCCGGCAAGCGCGGCGGCAAGTCCCTTGCGTCATTCCAGTTCATTCCCAGCCGGATTGTATTCACGTTGAGAACGATTCTGCATCCCTCTGCGTCCGGGCGATGTGGCGGCGCGGCTTCTCGGACGCCTATCGCTGCCAATCGCCTTAGAAGTGCCACCCGAATGAAACCAGTATCGCATGGCTCAAGAAGTCGTAGTCGCCATCGGCGGACTGGCCGGTTGCGGAGGGCGTGCTGCCGCTGACGGTTCGCGTCGGCCCGTAGCCGAATTGGTAAGCCACGTCAAAACTCAGGCGCTCGCCTTTGTAGCCCGCGCCCACGCTGAAGAAGTGCCGGTCCAGATCCGCGACCACCGGTAGGTAGTATTCATCGGGCACAGAATTCTCATTAAAGATGTAGCCGGCGCTGACGGACCACCGGTCGTGTAGGTAACGCGTCATCCCGAACTCATAGTACCAGCTCGCCTCCCATTGGAAGTTGATGGGAATGTCCTGCATCGGCAAGAGAGCCGGGCGGTAATCCTGATGCAAGGTTACCGTGCCAAGCCGGCTCCAGTCGGTATAGTCCGCGTTGAACTCGAAATTCCAAGCGGGCGTAGGGCGGTAGGAAATCCCGAAAACCGCGTTCAGCGGGAAAGGCATCTCCGCCTGCGCGCCGACGCGTTCGGTCGGGGACGCCGGAATGCCCCATGCCGGAATCGCAACGTCGTTATAGGATTCGCTGTGTCCCTCCATGTTCACCGTCGTGGTGCTCCGGAACATGATGCCGACCGCCACCTTCTCGTGGGGCTTCCACAGCAAGCCGAGATTGTAGCCCAAGTCCCAGCCATCACCCTTGAACTTGAAGCCATCCCAAGGCTGCGTGGGCCAGAACAAGCCTTGTCGCAGGTCCATTTCCGAGTAGTTCACCGTCAGGCCGGCGGCAAGCGAGAGTTGCGGACACACCTGCCACGCCACCACCGGGTTGAATGTGAAGTACTTCAGACTGGCCTCGGTGGCGATGGTGCGGAAGCCCGTGTCCTGCGGCCACTCCAGACTCAAGCCATACGGCGAATACACGCCGAGCCCGAAACTGAGCGGATGCTCACGCGGACTGTACGTGTAAAACAGTTGCGGGATGGCATGATACTGTTTTTCGGTTTCAAAATCGTCACCGGTGGTGGGCGACGTGTAGGTCGGATGCAGGTACAAGCCATAAACACCGCCCCGGACATTGTGCCCCTCCAATTGCGTGATGCCCGCCGGGTTGTAGTAGATGGCCGACGGGTTGTCTGCCGTCGCCGCGAACGCTTCGCCGCGGGCGGTTGCGAAGGCGTCCTGGTCAGGCAGGCGAAATCCCGTGGCCTGCATCCGTTCCAGCGAGACGCTCAACAGGAGGAGCACCGCAAGTTCATACCGTATCTTGGTTGTCTTCATGGGTTGCTGTTTGTTTCTACGTTTCCAATCTCAAGGCCAACAAATCGAGCTCGGCACGTCCTACCACCGCCGGGCGGCCCAGTCCACGATCCAAGCTTCGCTGCACCATCACCCCGCAAGTCAGGTCACCTGTCGGTGGGCAGTGCGCTTCTGAGCTAGTACCGCAGACCGGAAAAAATCATCTGTGCCAAACTTTGCAGAAATCCAGGCGCCGAGGCTGGGCGAAAGTGCGGTCAACATGAGCAACGGGCGAACCGGGTAGCGATTCACAATCACCTCCGCCGTATCCTTGCCGATGGCCCGCAGCATGGCCTGCACGACGCGCTCCGGCGAGCAAGCTCCCAAGAGCGGCGGGGCGGGCCGCCCTGCGGTCTGCTTAAGTCGGGTGTAGATGCCTGTCTCAATGAAGCCCGGGACGATGACGGATGCGCTCACACCCAGTGCCCGGTAGGTCGCGCGCAGGGACATCGTGAAAGCCACCAGCGCCGCCTTGGACGCAGCGTACGGCTCCTGATATGCCGGTCCGGATTTGCCCGCCAAGGAGGAGATGTTGACGATGTGCCCGCGCTTTCGCTCAAGCATGTCCGGTAGGACCAACCGGGTGAGTATCATGGCCGCCACCAGATTGACGTTGAGCACTTCGTTGATCTGGTCTTCGCTCAACTCGTGGTAAAAGGAGTTGAACTCCACTCCCGCATTATTGACGAGGAGGTCAATCGGACCGTAGCGTCTTCGGACTTCTTGCACCAAAGTCCGTCGTTGCTCAGGATTTCGCAGATCGGAAGTGAACGTCAGCACCTCCGTGCCACGCGTTCGGATTGACGCGGCCAATTCCTCCAACTCCGCACCCGGACAAGCCACCAATGCCAGTCTCACCCCGCAATCCGCTAAGGCACGGGTCATCACCGTGCCCAACCCACCAGAGGCACCGGTGAGCAAGACCGTTTGTCCGGGCTCAATCTTCATCCGATGGGTCGCACGGTATCGGAATCATCCGGGCCGGCAATCCAAAAAACTGCGTTCTTTCAGTGAGAGATCGTGGAAACCATTTCCGCCAGCTTTTCCAAGCTGATTTGGTCCGCCGCATCAAATCGTCCAAGCTTCGGGCTATCGAGGTCCAGCACCCCAAGCAACTGGCCATCTCTCACCAGCGGCACTACGATTTCCGAGTTCGACGCCGAGTCGCAGGCGATGTGACCGGGGAAGTTGTGGACGTCCGGCACGAGCACCGTGTCGCGCCGCGCCGCTGCCGTGCCGCAAACGCCCCTGCCCAACGGAATCCGCACGCACGCAGGCTTGCCTTGAAACGGCCCGAGCACCAGTTCACCGCCCACGAGCCGATAGAAGCCCACCCAGTTCACGTCCGGCAACGTGGCATAGAGCAACGCGGCGGTGTTGGCGGCGTTAGCGATGAAGTCTCGCTCGCCATCCAGCAGCGCCCGAAGCGCCTTCTCCAACTCGGCGTAAAGGCCGGCCTTGTCGGCAGCGGTGATGGCTTGTGGTTCAAACATGGAATCGGTGCGGGTGAAGATGCTGCAAGATGTGCGGGCGTTCAAGCCCGTGCGCGAACATGAGCTCCTCGTTGCTGAGCAACTCCGTGGTCGCGCCGTCCGCTACGACCTGTCCGCGATCCAGCACGATGGCACGCGGGCAGAGCTCGACAACCAATTCGAGGTCGTGCGTGGCGATGAGTTTCGTGGCGGGAATCTGGCGGAGCAGCGCCTTGAACTCACGCCGCCCGCGCGGGTCGAGGTCGCTGGTCGGTTCGTCCAGCACGAGGATGCTCGGCTCGCACGCGAGCACGCCGGCCAGACAGGCCCGGCGTTTCTCGCCGTGGCTGAGATGATGTGTCGCACGATAGCCGAAGTCGGGCAAACCCACGCGCGCCAACGCCTGCGCCACGCGCATCTTTACCTCCGGTTCGCCCAGGCCGAGTTGTTGCGGCCCGAACGCCACGTCCTCGGCCACCGTCGGGCAAAAGAGTTGATCGTCCGGGTCCTGGAATAGCAATCCGACCTGGCGGCGCACCTTCTCTAGGTTCTGCGCCGTGATCGCCTCGCCCTGAATTCGCACCGCGCTGTCCGCGGTCGGTTTCTCGGGCAGAATGCCGTTGAGGTGCAGGAGCAACGTGGACTTGCCCGAGCCGTTCGGGCCGAGCAGCCCCACGCACTCGCCCGGCGCGACGCGTAGGTTCACCCCACGTAGCGCCTCCGTGCCGTCGTGGTAGCGGTAGCGCAGGTTCGTGATTTCGATGGCAGAGTTCATTTCCAACCCCGGGCGCACATGGCGTCGTAGATGCGTTCCGCTCGCTCAGAGGCGCGGATGAAAAGCTGGCCCGCCACCGACGCGAGCGTTTGCCAGGCGAAGCGCCGTCCCCGCGCGAACGAACGGCTGGCGCGGGCGCGGCGCATGCGCTCGGTCTCATCCGCCAGCACAAACAGGTAGCGATGCATCAGCGCCAACGTGGTGATGAGCAGCGCCGGCACATGCACGCGACGGAGGACACGCAGCACTTCATTGAAGGGCGTCGTGTTCGAGGCGAGAACGACGGTCGCGAGACACAGGCCGCCGCGCAGCGCGATTTCGCGCCAACTGGCTTTCGCCGCCGGCTGGAAGGCGTTGGCCAGCGCCACCCCGAGCACAAACGGCGACAGCAGCAGCAGCCGCTTGAGCAGAAACCACGGCGCGAGACGGCTCGCCCACGCGACCAAGATGAGAGGCACAGCCACACCCGCGAACCACGCATGCCAGGGCGATGGAAGCAGTGCCGTCCCCAAGATCAGCCCGAGCGCCGCGCCCAGCTTCACGCCCGCCGGCAGCCGGTGGATCGGGCTTTGGCCGTGCGCGTGATGATGGCTGAGCAGACTCACGATGACTTGTTGTAGCCGCAGACGTCAGCGGGCGCCAATCTTGTTCGGGCCGGGAGGCTCGGAATTCTCGACCGCGACAGGTCGCTCCGGCACGAGCACCCGGCTGAGCAGCAGCGCCAAACCAAACACCACCAGTGCGCCCACAGCGCCGGCAACGGCGGTGGCGGCGGCAGGTGAACTTAAACCCGGCATTGCGTAATCCGGCACCGGCGCGGGCAAGAGCGGTTTGGTCGCCACGTGCTCGAAGCCCAGCTTCTCAGCTACCGCTTCCAACCCGTCCGGCCAGGGGCAGGCGAACGGCGCCACGAAGACCGCCAAACCGAGACTCACAATCAGTCCAAAGCCAACAAGGCCGCGTATGCTGGTCTTCGCGGAGACGAGAGTTGGATCGGCGCCGGAGACCAAATCAGGTCGCGTGCGCGCGATGGCGAGAAAGACCAGCGCGCTGATCGCTCCTTCGCCCAGGCCGATGAGCATGTGGATGCCCGCCATCGCGGTGAACGCCACGGACCACGCGACTTTGCCGGACCACGCGAGTTGCCCCGCGCACGCCAGCGACGCCAGAACCGTCGAGCACCAGCCCGCAAATGCCACGGCCGCCACTTGTCCACGCAGGCTTGGCAGACAGCGGCTCACGGTGCGGAAAATCGCCCAACCGCCCACGGGGCCGAGCAGCGCCATGTTGAAGACGTTTGCCCCCAGCGCCGACACGCCGCCATCCGCGAACAGGAAACACTGCACGATGAGCACGGTCGTCAACACCACGACCGCCGCCGCCGGCCCGAGAAGGGCCGCCACCAGCACACCCCCGAGCAAATGGCCGGACGTGCCGCCGATGACCGGAAAGTTCAGCATCTGCGCTGCGAAGAGGAAAGCCGCGCTCAAACCGAGCAAGGGCACGCGGCGCGGGGGGAGTTCTCGGCGCACCTGCCGGAGGGCGAGACCCACGCCCGCCACCGCCAGTGCTGCGGTAGTGACGGCGGTTTTCGCGTCGATGAATCCGTCAGGGATGTGCATGGCTCAAGGCTTGGCGGATTCTTCGATTTCGTCAAACATCGTGCGGCGGTCGAAGTTCAGCCAGTGCTTCAAAGACACCGTGCGCACCTCTTGGAAGTAGGCGGGCGTGGTGCCGCCGTGTTTCTTCTCCAGAGCCGACATGTCCGCGGCGATGCGTTGGGTTAACTCGGGTTTCAGCCGTAGCCGTAAGCGGCGCTCGCCATAGCTGAACACCGCTTCCGGAGTGGTCGGCAAGTTGGTGAGCACGGTAATCGTCCCCCGGCCCAAACTCGCGCCGGTGGCCACCTGCAAGCCGTCGTTCAGGCAACTGAGCGGTGGCCGCAAGCCCGCGTGGCTTTCCACGCGAAGTTCATCCAACGCCACGCTAAAATGTTCGCGCGCCGCCAACCCCATCTTCGCGCCCACGATGGAATACGTGCCCAGATGGCGATGCAGTTCGCTGGTCAATACGGCGGCCTTCCATTCCTCCAAACCGTGGCGGGCGATGATCTGTGCGGCGGCCTCACGCACGTCCGGCAACAATCGTTCCGGGGTGCTCGGAAAGTCGGCGAAGATCACCGTCGCGCACGGTCGTGCGTGGACTTCTCCGTCCGCCGGTCCGTCGTGGGCCCGTAACGGGGTGGCCACCAGAAAGAGCAGTAGCGTCGCGGCCCAGGCGCGGGGAAGTGTCCGTCGTGTCGAAGTCATATTCATTCTATCTTGCGTCATACGCTCTGGCTGTTCACACTTCACGCCATGAGCGTAACACCCGCACTCTTCATCGGTCAACCCGGGGTTTTCCGCCGGCCACTTCGCCCCGCCCGACTCCTCCTTGCCGCGGCGCTGGCGTTGCCGCTGCTGGCCGCGCCGTTGCGCGCGGAAACCCATGCAAACCTCCAATCCGTCACCGAAGCTGGCGCTTCGGCCTGGAGCGGCAGTTATCCCTTCACGGTCACAGGCGTGCTGCTGACCGATCCGGATGAGATGCTGGACTCCACCGCGAGTTTCCAGACCTACACTGCCGGTGTCATGGGCGGCGAATGGCAAATCGCCGTCCAGGCCGTTTTTGATGGTGATCAGGGGGGCACGGTCTGCTGGATGGGCCAGAACTACGCCATCCGGCGCTCGCCCAAGGACGACGCCTACAGCTACACCAACGAGTGGTGGAATGCCGAAGTCGCGCGGCTGAATTACGATCCGGCCACTGGTCACGCGTTTCGCAAGGGTGATCTCATCTCCGTCACCGCGAACGGTTCCCTGTTTTACGGCGGCAAGCGCAACATCAACGAAATGCACAAGAACGAGGCCGGATACGATTTCGCGATCTCGCTGGTCGCGTCCAACTACGGCCTACCCGCGCCGGAAGTCCTCTCGCTGGCTTCGCTGGTGCGGACGAATGACAATGACGCCGCCACGTCCGAAGACATCTTCGACGCGACGCGCGCCACGGGCGGCGAGCGTTGGCAGGGAACGCGCGTGCGCCTGAACGGCCTGACGCTGCTCACCACGGCTGGCTGGAATCCCACGAACGCCTGGGGCAACCGGCTGTGCTTGGTCACTGATGGTGAAAACCGTTTCTTCAAACTGCGTCATCCGCGCTACAGCCTCGGTGCCGCGCCGACAAACGCGTTCGACGCCGTTGGCATCCTGAACCAGGAAAGCGGTTCGGGCAGCCAGGGCACCAACGGCTACGAACTCTTCGTGCAGGAGATCGTGGCGTCGCAACCGGCGACGCTGACCATTGCGTCTCAACCCGTCATCACCTGGCCGGGGGCGCTGGCAAACTACGAATTGCAGTTCACGAATACGCTGGGGAACACCTCGGTCGAATGGCAAACCGCGACCAACAAACCGGTGTTGGTGAACGGGCGCTGGACGGTCATCATTGACCCGGCAGATGCAGCGACGCGGTTCTACCGGCTGCAGCGCGTGCGATGAGAAGTCGACTTTGCCGAATCCATGCAGCAGAAGCCAGCAGGCCGAGTCAAACGCAGAGGCGCAGAGAACGCAGAGGGGCGCGGACGCGGAACAAAGAAAGGGCACCGAACGGTGAGCGCTGATCCGTCCGCTCAACTCCGCGTTTCTCCGCGCCTCCCGGTCTCCGCGTTAAGTTCACCCCGGCAGCAACTGCATCGGTTACGGCTTCGGCTCAACCACCCGCCCGGGCGCCAGATAGCTTTCTGTTGCAGGTGCAGCAAATGGTTGTCTGAAGCCTTCACGCTGGTAGAACTGCTGGTCGTCATCGCCATCCTCGCGCTGCTGGCCGGGCTGTTGTTGCCGGTGCTGGCTCGAGGGAAGGAGAAGGCAAAGGTCGTGAAAGTCCATGCCGAGCTGTTCGGCATCGGGATGGCCTTGCACATGTATGCCGAGGATCACAACGGCAGCGTCCCGCCCGTGCGCGAGAACTGCAATTCCGACCTGCGCGATCACTGGTGCCAGTTGCCGGTCGAGCTGGCCAATCTTCGCTACCTTCCCCGCGGCAGCACCGCCGGACGCGAGGCCGATCTCGAAGACCCGTTCGACCTCGGCTACACCTACAAATACGCCGCCCCCGGCCCGCTTCTGCTTAACGACGAACCGGCGGGCAATTACGCGCTGTGGGTGCCGACCAATTTCCCCAACCTCAAGAGCGACTTCGGGAAGCTTTACTCCAAGCCTGCGGAAAGTCCGGTGCGCTGGGTGGTCTGGAGTCTGGGGCCGCGTCCGCACAGCGCCAAAAGCCAGAGCAGCCACGCCCCGATGAGCGAACTGACCTGGTACAAGCGCGCAGGAGGCGACGGAGTCATTGTGCGCTTCGCCACACGCGAGGGGACGCAGTTTAAGAGTCCGTAGGAGTTGAACGGTTGTCGTTGCCGGCCAGTGGCTCATTTGACTTCGTTTGGCGGCAACGTAATTTGCACGCTACGGAACCAAGCGCCCGCACGGTGCGGTCGCGTCATATGAAGGCAATGTATCACAATCGAAAACCGCTGAACCTCGTTTTGCCGGTCACACTTGCCCGAACGCGGGGCGGGAGATTTGGCCAGACCAGATCTCAAGCCATCGCGATTGCGCGGGCACTCACGCTCGGTGCGCTTGGGCTATTGATCGCCGGCCCGGCAAAGCTCTACTCCCAGCCGATCGCGGTGCCCAACTATTCTTTTGAATCCCAGGCCGCGCCAAATGCCTATCCCTACGTGAACGTCTTCGTTGACGCGTGGCAGAAGGTTGCGGAGCCGGCGTACTTCGGGCCAGCCGTTGGCACCCCTTACGGAATCCCTTGGATCGGGACCGCCGGCGTATTCCTCGACGTTAACCCTTACGAGAACCGCGTCGGCAACCAGGCGGGATATATCTTGGGATTCCCCCAAGTTACGCTGTTTCAGGATTACAACTCCTCGCCGACGCACGACTTCAACGCGGTGTTTGAAGTGGGCAAGGCCTACAACCTGACTTTGGGCGTGTTCGGCAAGAGCACGCTGGCGCCGGGTTCGACCCTGCAACTCAGCCTTTATTATCTCGACACGCTCGATAACCGCGTGCCGGTGGGCGCGACCACGGTGACCTACAGCCCGGCGGGTTTCCCAGAAACCGGTCCGCTCCGTTTCGTTGACTATGAGGTTAATGTGCCAGCCGTCCAAGCCGGCGATGCGTGGGCGGGCCGACACATGGGCATTCAACTGGAGTCCACCACCGCGCTGGCGATGAGCACCGGCGGCAACTGGGATCTCGACAACGTCCGACTGACGGTTGTGCCGGAACCAGCATCGCTGAGCCTGCTGCTCCTCGGAGTTGCCGGGCTGCTTGGACTTCGCCCGCGTCGCGCCCTGTGACGCTTGAATTGTGGTTCGCGTCCCCCTCTTCTCTGTCGTACTCCTCGGCCTTGCGGTGTTTGGTCAGGGCGCTGGCGAATCGCGGGCAGGCAGTATTCCCATCCCGGGCGGTTCCTTCGAGTCACCGCTGACGCTTTACGTCAGCATCAATGTGGATTTCTGGCAGAAGTCGGCCAAGCCCGACTGGTACGTAGAGGGCGGCGGCTTTCTGTGGACGCAATTGGCGGGTCTCTTCAAAAACACGCCCGCAGGCAGCGCGGATCGCATTGACAACTTGGATGGCAACCAGGCGGCGTGGCTGTTCGCCGTGCGAGAGGTCGCGTTGTTCCAAGATTACGCCTCCGTGGACTGGAACGATTTCTCGCCCTCCCACGCCTTCGATGCCAAGTTCGAGGTGGGCAAGGCTTACACCCTCACGGTCGGGGTCATCGGTGGCGGAGGCAACATGCTGGAAGGCGCCAGTCTGGAGATCGCCCTGTACTATCTCGACAGCACCACCAAGCAGGTCAACGTGGCCGCCACTAACATCGTATTCAGCCGCGCGCTTTTTCCCACCACCACCCGCTTTGTGGATATTCAGACCCGGCTTCCCATCGTGACGCCCACCGATCCGTGGGCCGGCCAACACATTGGCGTGCGGTTGCGATCGTCCATCACGGATACCAACCTCGAGGGCGGCTATTGGGATGTTGACAACATTCGGCTAGTCTCCGTGCAAGCGCCCAAGCTGCAGGATCCCCGTTGGAGTGGCGGCCGGTTTCAGTTCACGCTGCTCAGCGAACCCGGACTCACGTTCGAAGTGCTGGCGAGCCCCAATCTCGCGGCACCTCTGACCAACTGGACGAGCTGCGGAATGTTGACCAACTTGACGGGCAGCACCGTCTTCGGCGAACAGGTGGATCATGTCACCGAGCGTTTCTATCAGGTGCGCCAGCTCCCTTAGGCCAGCACGCGTCGAGGGGTCCGCGCCCCGCTCCGCACGTGGGTTTACACTCATCGAACTGCTGCTGGTGATCGCCATTCTTGCGGTCCTCGCGGCGCTCCTGTTGCCCTCACTCAGCACGGCGAAACAGGCGGGGCGGAAAGCCGCGTGCCTCTCAAACCTCCGGCAGACAGGCATCGCCGTTCAGATGTACGCGGATGAATACGGCGGCAGGATTCCTTACGGACCCAAAGCGCCCCCCTTTACCAGCCCGGCCAGCTTCTATCCAGCCACCGGCACCCCGACGAGCCTGATCTCGATCCAAGGTGGAGCCCCGGTGGGCTTGGGCTTGCTCCTCGAACATCATCTGGCCGCGCAGCCCAAAGTCCTTTTCTGCCCGGGCGTGGATCAATCCGTGGATGCAGACGCGGAGTTGGCGAAAGTGGGACGGTTTCAGGCGCAAGGGAGTTACTATTACCGCCACGGGAGCAACACCCAATTGTTCGACAAGCCCGCGAGCACGAATCCCCCGCCCCGCTTGTTTCTCGACCGCTTGGGCGACAACCGCCACGGTCTGCCCGTCCGCGCCCTGGCCCTTGACACCCAGTTTCTTTGTCCGCCCGACCTCGACTCCTTCAACATCAAACCGCGCACCCACCACCGCCAGCGCATCGCCAACATCCTGTTCTCCGACGGCCACGTGGTTTCACGGCCCAACCGGGATGGGAGATTCACGGTGGATGTAAGCGATTACGCCCAACTACGCGATGGCTTCAATAAAATCCTCAGCGCGCTGGAGCAGGCGGACGAGGAGAACTGACCGAACTAAGCTGACGCACGAGGCGGAAGTGGTCGTGGTGGGTTGCCTGCCGTATCCTTCTAGCCACTGGCTTCCACGCATTTCACAGCCTCGCTGAGCGACTGCACGAAACCGCGCAAGCGCTGCACGAGTTCAGGTGACTTGCCGTGCTCGGCGATCTGATTAACCACCGCGCTGCCGACGACGACCGCGTCGCCGAAACTCGCCACGGTTCTGGCCTGTTCCGGCGTCGAGACGCCAAACCCGATCGCGATGGGCAGATCCGTGTGCGCCCGAATCTTCGCCGTCATTGCGCCAATGGTATCCGCCACCTTGACCTGCATGCCCGTGACGCCCTCGCGCGAAACATAGTAAATGAAGCCCGCACCACGTTTCACGATGAGTTCGATGCGTTCCTCCGGCGTGGTGGGCGCGACCAGGTAGATGTTGCACAAGCCAGCTTTTGCCATCAGGGCCTCGTAGTTGTTCGCTTCCTCTGGCGGCAAATCCAGCACCAGCAGACCGTCCACGCCGGCCTGCGCCGCGTCGGCGATGAACCGTTCCAGGCCGACCTTGTGGATGAGGTTGAAGTAGATGTAGAGGACGATCGGGATCTGGGACTCACGTCGAATGCTGGCCACGTCGGCCAGCAGTTTCGGCGGCGTCGTGCCGGATTCCAGTCCACGCTGGGCTGCAAGTTGGTTCACCAGACCGTCGGCCAGCGGATCGCTGAAGGGCACGCCCAGTTCCAACACGTCCACGCCGGCTTGATCGAAGGCCAGCGCCAGCTGACGCGTCGCCTCCAGATTCGGATCCCCCGCGCCGATATACACGACGAAGCCCTTCTTGCCAGCGCGTTTGAGCTGCGCGAAGCGTTCCACAATGCGATTCATGTCGGCCCGAGCATACCTGACGGAAGCAGTGCATCAACTTTGAATCCGCGGAGGGCATGACGGCCGGAGCCGTCGCCTCTGGGGACACACGCAAACCAGCCCCCGTTCAGCGCCAAGGACAACGCCTCAGAACCCAAACAAAACCGTCGCTCGCGATTGCGCCGCTCACGGGGCATCCACCAGCGCCCGCTCGATCCGCTGCCAGAGCTCTTCCGGTTCTTCCAGGCCGACGGAGATACGAATCAGATGCCGCGGCACGCCGCAGGATTCCGCCCAGTCGAGTTCCGTGTAATGCGCCAGCAGTGTGAAGGGACACGCCAGCGTGAACACCGTGCCAAGGCTCGGGCCTTTGCAGACCTCGAGCCGGTCGTAGATCCGCGGCGAGGTGACCTCCGCATTCCTCGGCAGAAAGGTGATGAGCGAGCCCCAGCCGCCATGCGGCTTTCGGCGCACAGCTTCATAGACCTCGTTGAACTCCCATTTGGGATACCAGACACGCTCAATGGCCGGATGCCGGCGGAGGCGCTCGGCGATCAACAACCCGTTCTCGTTGTGTCGGCGCATTCGGTGCGGGAAACTCACCGCGCGTTCGTCCAAGATACGCGCATCCTCACCCCACAGCAGTTCTTCGTGCTGCGCGCTCACGATGGCTTTCAACTCCGCGTGTAACCGCGAGTGCGGGTTGCAGATCAACGCGCCGCCCATCACGTCGCACGTGCCGGCCACAAACTTTGTCAGGCTCGTGGCGATGAGATCGGCATGATACTTCAGGTCCACGTTGACCGGTGTGGCGACCACGTCGTCCGCGACCAGCGGCACGCTCCTCTGGCGAAGCTGTTGGGAGATGCGACGCACGTCGGCGGAGCCGAGCAACGGGTTGCCGGGAATTTCGCAAAAGCAGGCCGCCAGCGGCCGCATTACCAGCACGGAGCGCAAGTCGTCCGCGATGGTGGCCAGGTTGTGCAACATGATGCCGCCGGGGCCGAACTTCTGTTGCAGCTTGAACGTGTCCACGTACGGGAACCCGAGTTGCGCCGTGGCCTGTCCGGGGCTGCGCTCCATCACGGCGCGCAACGCGGCATACTGCGCCGCCATGCCGGTTGGCGTCAGGAACACGTCGTCCGGGGCGCAGTCGTAGAATCCTGCCAGGCGCCGCCGCAAGGAATCCCGTAGAGCACCCGCACTGGTTTCATCAGCACGTCCTGCCAAAACAGCTTCCGCCTGACGCGTGGGCACGATCAGCCCGGTGTGTTGCCAAAAAGCCCGTAGCGCCACTTGGCCGGCGTCGCTTGTGATGACGCCAAAGACGCCGTGGTGCTCGCGGACTTCCGTCTCGCCGCCGCCCTGTTGGCGAATGAACTCCACACAGAGTGCGGCGCATTGGGCGGAAGGAAACGGAAGGCAGGGACGGTCGCCCGCGATGCGGCGGGCCAGTTCCTGCACGAGCGGATGAATGACGAAGCGCGGATAGCCGGACTTCAGCCGCGCCATCACCTCGGGCCGCTTCTCCTCGTAGCCGACGACATCCTGCCAGCGCGGCAGGGTCACGGACACCGCATGAACAGTATCGGGCAACGGTTGGCCGAGAGCCTCCCCTTGCCAAAGCGGCTGCGCCAGTAGCCGGTTCGCACTCACGCCCGCACCACCTTTCGCGCTGCCTCGGCAACCTGTTTCAGCGAGACGCCCGCGTGGTAGGCGAGCTTCCGGCATGATTCAAACTCCGGTTTGACCTGCACGACCTGACCGTTGAGCTTGCCAAGTTTGACCTCCACTTGCCCGTAGGGCGTCTTCACCTTCACGAACTCACGCCGCAGCTTGCGGCGCTCGACTATCGTCCGCCGCACGCCAAAGGCCGTGGTCTCGCGCAGCATCCGTTCGGTGAACTTGTCCGCGTCCGCCTCCGCACACAGCACCGTGAGCAACACGCCAGGCCGGCTTTTCTTCATTTGAATGGGAGTGTGGAAAACATCCAACGCTCCCGCGGCCAGCGCGGTTTCGACAAACTGGCCCAGCGCTTCGCCGCTGATGTCGTCCAGATTCGTTTCCAGCACCGCCACGTGGTCGGTTTCCCAATCGTGGCCTTGGGTAGTGGATGTTGGATGTTGGATGTTGGATATTTTCCCCGAAGCTTTACCCAGCACGGCTCTCAGCACATTGGGTCGCGTCTTGTTGTTCCGCGTCCCGAGACCGAAGCCGATCTTCTCCGCGACGAGGCCGGTCATCGGGCCAAAGCTCTCCGCAAACTCCGCCAGGATCGCTGCGCCCGTGGGCGTGACGAGTTCGTGCGGTTCGTCGCATTGAGTCACGCCGATGCCGCGGTCGCCCAAGATGGCGAGCGTCGCCGGGGCCGGCACTGGAAAGCGTCCGTGCGCGCAGCGAATCCAACCCGTGCCTTCAACGACCGGAGCGGCCAGCACGCGCGGCTTGCCGAGTAGTTCGAGCGCGAGGCAGCCGCCCACGATGTCCACGATGGAATCCACCGCGCCGACTTCATGGAAGTGAACTTGGTCCGCCGGCTTGCCGTGAATCTTGCCCTCGGCGTCCGCAATCCGCTGGAACACGGCGATGGATTTCTGCTTCACCCACGTGGAAAGCTTGCTTCCAGAGATGAGCTGCCGGATGTCGGCGAAGGTTCGCTGCTCCTCGTGGTGATGGTGATGGCTATGGTCGTGTTCTCCGTGCGGATGAGCAGGCGTATGCCCGTGGCGATGTTCATGACCAAGAGCAGCCCCGTGGTCGTGATCATGATCGTGCGCCAGATGAACATCGAACTTCGTGCCCGCGATGCCGGATTTCTCGCCGCGCGCGATGTGCAGATGGTAGCCGTCGAGCTTGAGCTTCTTGAGTTCGCGTTCCAACCGGCGCGCGTCCAGGCCCAGGTCAATCAGTGCCGCGACGAACATGTCGCCGCTGATGCCGCTGAAGATGTCGAGATAGAGGGTTTTGGACTGCATGATCTAATTTGCGGGATTTGGAATCGAGACAGCGACATCCGCCGGTTCGTGAACCGCTCCGCCGATTTTGTCGGGCAAGTCCACCAGCAGGTAGTGCTTGGGCAAACGCAAGCCCTTAGCGAGGATCCAAACATCGCCAATGCAGCCGGCGAGGTGAATGCCGGTGACGAGCGCAAGCCATGTGGCGGGATAGACCACGGTGGCCAGGACGGTCAGCGACCCGACCAGCACCAGCGGCGAAAGCGCGAAGACACGGAACATGTCGAGGCGCAACGGCACCTGGCAGTGGCAGCAGAAGACAAACAGGCGCGGGTTAAAGCCGAACCGAAATGAGCTCCACGGTAGTCGGTAGCAGACAACCAGACCCAACGCATGAGCCAATTCGTGGAGCGAGAACGCCACGAAGAGGGCGGGCAAAAGAAGCACGGCGTCCAGGAGACCTTCAGGGACACGGTGGGGAAGAACACCGATGAACGCGATCATCGCCACCGCAAACACCAGTGTCACCGGTATGGCGGCCAGGTTCATGGCCAGAGCGTTGACCGTGACCTCCCCCACCTTCTTGCCCGCGATCGGGGTCATCTTGATCTCCATTCAGCGGGCGAGCGCGTTGATCTGGCTCGCCGCGAAGCCGGCACCGAAGCCGTTGTCAATGTTCACCACTGTCACGCCGCTGCCGCAACTGTTCAGCATCCCCAGCAGCGCCGCCACGCCGCCAAAGCTCGCGCCGTAGCCCACGCTGGTCGGCACGGCAATGACCGGCTTGTCCACGAGGCCGGCCACCACGCTCGGCAATGCGCCCTCCATGCCGGCGACGACCACGACGACGTTCGCCTCCTGCAACACGGCCAACTTGCCCAACAACCGGTGCAGCCCCGCCACGCCCACGTCCGCCACGCGCGCGACGCGGTTCCCCATGATCTCGGCCGTGACCGCAGCTTCCTCCGCCACGGGCAAATCGCTGGTGCCGGCGCACACGACGGCGATGCTGCCGGGCCGCTTCGGCAGCGGCTTGCGGTCAATCGTCACACATCGGGCGGCTTCGTGATGAATGGCGGCTTTGAACTTCTTTCTGAGGGCGCGGGCATGTTCGGCAGAGACGCGCGTGACCAAGACTCGTTCGCCATGCTGAAGCAATCGTCCCGCAATGGCGACCACCTGCACCGGCGTCTTGCCCGCGCCGAAAATCACCTCGGGGAAGCCTTGCCGCAGCGCGCGGTGCGTATCCACCATGGCAAAGCCAAGATCGGCAGTCGGCGCGGCCTGAAACGCGCGCACCACGGCATCGCGGCCCACGCCGCCGGCGCGGAACTGCTCCAGGAGTCGGATGGCTTCAGCGGTTGTCACGCGCGGACATTGCCACAGGAATGCAGGCTGGTCACGCTGGAAAACTCCCCATGAACGGCAAGGCGACAAGCAGCGCGTTCCTACCGGGCGCTACAGGGGCAAATACTCAACTCGATTCTTGAGGTCCTCTGGCATCCCTGCCTGCGCGATGACTTCCAGATCGGACACCGCCCTTCCGATGGTGATGCCGAGTTGGTGGGCGTAGATCACTCCGCCAAATGCCTGCCCCGTCCGCTGTCGCCGCGTGGCCTCCGCGAGCAGGTCCTCATCCTGGCTGAAGAGCACACGCCCCAGTTCGGTGGCGCGGTCCAGCAGATCGGGATCGCTTAATTCCGTTGTCCCGTCGAGTTGAGCCGTCAGCACTTCCACGCCCCGCAACAGCAATCCACGCGTGATCGCCGCCGGCACATGCACATCCATGTAAAGGCCGACACTCACGTCAGCCGACCCAGTTCACGCAACCGTTTGCGCAGGGGCGACTCGCCCGCCGCGATCCGCAACTGCTCCACGTTCCGCGAACTTCGTTGAATCTGCGCGTCCATCTCCGATTGATGGTCGTAGTAGTGGCCGAGTGCGGCGTGGATCTGCGCCAGCGACAAGTGCGGATGTTGGAAGTGGATTTCCTCCGGACTCCACCCGTGTGCGATCATGTCCAGCGCGACCTCAATGACTTTCGTGTTCGTGTCGTCAATCCACGCCACGCCGCGTTCATCGAGGCGAATGTGTTCTGTCGTTACAGCCGGCATGGTCAAACCGTAGCGCAAGGGATGCTGGACAACAACGCCGTTCTATTTCCGCGACAGTGCGCGATCGTCATGGCAGCGGCTTCACGCGGTAGAACCGGGCCGGCCCCGCGTCCGCCGGCACGGTGACCTGGAGCGGGCTGCCCGACAGCGTGGACGTGCTCCACAGCGACCAGTCGGTCAAGTTCGTGGAGGCTTCCACCAGGACGTGCAGCAGGCCGGCTTGGCCCGCGATCTGAAAGGTGAATTGTCCATTCGTCACGCCCAGGCCCGGACCTGCAACCGACAATGTCATCGGAACGACGGTCAACTCCGCGCACAGACTCGTCACGCTTTCCACCGCGTTGCTGACCACGACGGAATAACGGCCCGCATCGCCCGCCTGAACGCCTGTCAACACGAGGCTGCTGGTGGCCGCGCCTTGAACATTGCCCCTATCCGTCAGCGGCGCGCCATCTTTGAGCCACTGATACCGCACTGGCCCTGCCCCGCCCACTTCCACGCTGAACGCCGCGGCAGTGCCTGCGAAGTTCGTGCGGCTGACAGGCTGACTGGAGATGATCAATGGCCCCAAGCCGGTTTCCACAAACCACGCCGAACCGCAGAGCCCCCCGCCCGCCATGTGACCGCAAGCCCGGAGAGTTGGATTCGACGGGAGAGAGATGTTCGTCAACTGCCAACCGCCGGCAACCCGGGTACCGCTCCCAATGCCGGCCCAATCGGCACCGTCCCAGCTTTCGAACGTCGTCCGCAAAATCTCCGGACTCGCGCCGCCTCGCAACCAGGTGATGGTGTCACCGTCGAAACTAAGGTTTTGAATGGCTGATTCGGTGTTGTCCAGCCGTCCGATGTTGTCCCGGCTCTGCCCGCCCAGCCTAGTAAAGACTCCGCCCACTAGGATTTTGCCGTCCGCCTGCATGGCGAGGGAATAAACGCATGAGGTCCCGCCGCTCCCCAGATTGAAGTTCTCGTCCACCGTGCCGTCGGCATTCAGCCGCCCGATGCAATTCCGGATCTGCCCACCCAGTGTATAAAAGTCTCCGCCTACCAAGATCGTCCCGTCCGCCTGCAAGACGAGGGAACGGACGATACCGTCCGCTATCGGGTTAAAACTGGTGTCAAGGGTGCCGTCGGCATTCAGTCGCCCTATGCAACGCCGGTTCTGTCCGCCTAATGCGGAGAATCTCCCGCCTACCAGAATCTTCCCATCCGCTTGCGGGGCGAGAGAACAGACGTAATAGTCTGCCCCCGGATTGAAGCTGGCGTCCACCGTACCATCGGCATTCAGTCGCCCTATGTTGGTCCGGTTCTGCCCGCCCAGCATAGTGAAGATTCCACCCACCAGGATTTTCCCGTCCGATTGAACCGCCAGCGAATACACATACGCATAATCGCCTCGCACCTCCGGACTGAAGCTGACGTCCACCGTGCCGTTCGCATTCAAACGCCCGATGGAGGAGCGACTCTGCCCGCCAAGCGTGGTGAACCGGCCGCCGACCAAAATCTTTCCGTCTGCCTGCGCGGCGAGAGAAAAAACGGAATCATCCGCCCCCGGATCGAAACTGCCGTCCACCGTCCCATCGGCATTCAGTCGTCCGATATTGCTCCGGCTTTGCCCGCCCAGCGCGCTGAACGCCCCACCGACCACGATTCTGCTGTTTGCTTGCGCGACGAAGCAAAGGACGGCACTGCTCGCCCCAAGACTAAAGCTGGCGTCCACTGTGCCATCCGCGTTCAGCCGCCCGATATTGCTCCGGCTCTGCCCGCCCAGCGTGGTGAAGCTTCCACCCACCAGAATTTTGCCGTTTGGCTGCTGTGCCAACGTGAGGACATCGCCATTTGCGCCGGCCAGTTCCTGGTTGAGCAGTGCCACCGTGCTGGTGGCCAAGCCGAAGGCGTTCGTCACCACCATGTCATAGCCGCCCGCATCCCCAGCCTGGATGCTCGTCAGCAACAGCGACGTCCATGTGGCGCCAGGGATGGCGATTCCATTCCTGCGCCATTGATAGCTGAGCGGCGGGGTGCCAGCCGCAGCCGCAGTGAAGGTGGCGCTTCCGCCAAGACTCTGTGACTGGCTGGCTGGCTGGGTGACAATGCAGGGATCAACAACCGTCAATCTGGCCACGACGCTGGTCACGCTGCCAAAAGAGTTGCTGACCACAACCGAAAAACCCCCTTCGTCGGCACGCCACACGCCCGCCAAGGTAAGCCTGGCAGTGAATACGCCGGTCACATTCTCACCATCTGCCATCGGGACGCCTTCCTTCAACCACCGATAACTCACCGGCCCGGCCCCGCCCGCCACCACGCTGAACACAGCGGTGGTGTCGGCAAAGTTCGTGCGGCTGTCGGGCTGATGAGAGATGACCAACGGTCCCAGGCTCGTTTCCAGAAACCACGCCGAGCCGTTGAACAACCCACCCGCCGTGTAGCCGCGGGCCCGAAGTGTTGCATCCGGTGGAAGGGCGAGATCGGTCAACCGCCACCCGCCGGCAATCCGGGCGACGCTCCCAAGGTCGGCCCAGCCGTTCCCGTTCCATCTTTCAAACGTCGTCCGCCAGACTTCCGGACTCGTGCCGCCGCGCAGCCAAGTGATCGTGGCTTCGTCGAAGTCCAGAGCTTGGGTAGCCAGCTCTGTGTTGTTCAAGCGCCCGATGCAACGGCGGCTTTGCCCGGCCAGCGTGGAAAAATCTCCGCCCGTCAAAATCTTGCCGTCCATCTGCAAGGCGAGGGAATTGACACAGTCGCTCGCTCCTGGATTGAAGCTGGCGTCCACCGTGCCATCGGCATTCAATCGCCCGATATTCGTCCGGCTCTGCCCGCCCAGCGTGATGAACCGGCCGCCCACTAGAATCTTCCCGTCCGACTGGACCGCCAGCGAACCCACACGTGGAGACATGAAGAAGCTATCTTCCACTCCCGGATTGAAACTGGCGTCCACTGTGCCGTCAGCATTCAGTCGCCCGATGTTGGTCCGGCACTGCCCGCTCAGCGTGGCAAACCAACCGCCCACCAGGATGTTTCCGTCCGCCTGTACTGTCAGTACGTCCACCCGCGGAGCAAAGGACTCGTAGCCTCCGGCTTCCGGATTGAAGCTGGTATCGACCGTGCCATCCACATTCAGTCGTCCAATGCAACCACGCCTCTGCCCGCCTAATTCGGAGAAGCCTCCACCTACCAGAATTCTCCCGTCCGCCTGTAGGGCGAAGCAATGAACAGGAAAGTCCGCCCCTGGATTGAAGCTGGCATCCACCGTGCCATCCGTGCTCAATCGCCCGATGCAACTGCGGCTCTGCCCGCTCAACTCGGAGAATCCCCCGCCTACCAGAATCTTTCCGTCCGCCTGCACGGCGAGGCAAGAGACAGAAGCGTTCGCCCAAGGACTGAAGCTTGCGTCCACCGTGCCGTCGAAATTCAGCCGTCCGATGCGGCCCCGGTACTGTCCACCCAAGGTCGTATAATTCCCGCCCGCAAGAATTCTCCCGTCTGCCTGCACCGCCAGCGAGCTTACCCACGGAGCATAGGAACCGTCTCCTCCAGCTCTCGGATTGAAGTCCGTGTCCACAGTACCATCCGCATTCAGTCGCCCGATGCAACTGCGGCTCTGCCCGCCCAACTCGAAGAAACCTCCGCCCACAAGTATCTTCGCGTCCGCCTGCACCACGAGCGAATACACGCTCGGGACATACGGATAGGAGGCGGCTGTTCCCGGATTGAAGCTGTCCGCCGACGGAGTCTGCGCATGGACCGCGGAGACCACGGCCGCGCACAAAGACAACCACAGCGGGAAACTGGAGCGGGCGGGTCGCGCCCTCTGTTTTTGAGCGTTCATCCCGGCGGCGTGGGTTGACTCGGAGAAACGAAGATACCTCGAGTTCACGGTTTGATCTGATTGTTGTCTCGCCCGGGGACGATGCCACTGGGCCTGCAGGCAGTCACGCGGAAAAGAAGCCTGCTGATTACTTCTCAACTCACGTCCATTCGGCTGGGTCGGCGCAGCGAACCGCCGAGACGCGATTGACGCAGAGAAGTCCAGCTTCCCCGGCGGTTGCCAAGCCGTTGCCAAGTCGTGAGCCCTTGGTTCGTCTCTCCCGCTTCAACTCGGCGTTTATCGCGTCTCTGCGGTTCCTCCGGGGCGGATTCGACTGCATCGTTGCGGCCCTGTTCGAATGGAGCGGACTCACGTCCGCCGCTACGGGCAGTGGATTCGGCTCAATGGTGGTGATGATGATGCCGGAAGAGCCGGTGGCGGTTGGCGAAGAGATACCAGACGATCAAGATGTTCAGCGCCAGCACCAGCACGATCGTGGGCGTCACGCGGTGAATAAGCTCATAGACCTCAATCGGGATGAAGAACGCCGACTCGCCGATGGCCAGCCAGCCGGCCCAGCTCACGCGGAAGATCAGGCCAATGCCCTCAACCCACGAGAAGAGGCTGTACAGCACCGTGCCGCCGGCCAGCCAGATCATTTTGGCTTCCGAAATCGAGCCGATCTTGGAGGCCAGATCCGTGAAAAACTTCTTTTCCGGGTCAAGGTGCAGGAAGAGCAACACCTGGCGGAACGCCTCAGGGAGGTTGTCATCGGAGAGCCGGTAAACGCCCAGCGCGGCCAACAGCAGCAGCAAGCCCTTGCCAAGCTTGATGGCGATGATCACGTAAAGCGTCGGGGCACGCTGCTTAACAAATGGAAGTGGATCGGACATGGAGCGTGGAAGAGCCGTCAGGATCGTTCCGTATCAGACCAGTCCGGCCAGAGTGGCGGGGGCGCACGCAAAGTCGCCGGGCCAAAAATCAAGCGGACCTCGGGTGGTCCCCACCGGCAACGCTTGTGCGCGTACTGCGTCCTCCCGATCACCACCACCGCACACGACGATCAAGCTGCTGCGCCCGGGGACCGGTCGCGGTCCGCAGAGGTCGCAACTCCGCCGCAGTGCTTCGATGCTCTGTCCTCTGGACTCCATGGACAAGCTCACTTGGTTACCACCTCAGGCGGGGCCGCTGTCCCCGCCGGCCCATCCGTCACCTTGTTCCTCGACGCCTCCACCTTGATGTAGTGCAGCACCACCGGCGCGAGGATCATGCCCGGGATGCCCATCAGCTTCTCGCCAATCACCAGCCCGATCAACGTCAGCCACATCGGGTTCTTGATGCGGTCGCCAATGATCTTGCTGTTCAGGAAATACTCCAGCTTGTGGATGACCACCAGGAACACCAGCGCGAAGAACGCCATCTTCGGCGAGATCGTGAAGCCGACGCCGACGATGAGGGTGTTGCTCAAAATGTTGCCGATGATCGGCAGCAGGCCGAGCAGGAACGTCATCATGATCAGCACGGTGGCATAGGGAAATCCGTTCCAGATCAGGAACACGGCGGTCAGCGTGGTGTTGACCACCGAGATGATGAGTTGCGCACCGATCACGGTGGCAAAGCTCCGGTAGAACGTCTCAAAGCGCAGCGCCAACTCCCGCGCCACGGTCGAGTAGAGGCTGCCCTGGACCATGTGGGGATCGCCTTCCACATCCCAGCGGGCGTTGATGAAGAGGCTCACGGCCACGAACAGGCCGATGATCAGCATCGCCAGTTGGAGCACCGCCTCACGCGCGTAACGGCCGGCGTTGGCCAACCGCTGCTTGACCTCGTCCACGGCCGTCGCCTTCAAGCTGGCGTAGTCGGTGAAGGGCAGTTCGATGCCTTTCTTCTCGGCGAAATTGACCACGGCCGGGATGGTGTCCTCGGCAATCTGCGGCAGGGTGTGATAGGCCTGCCGTGAGAAAAAGAAGAGTCCGCTGCCGATCGCCGTCACGAGGATCAGATACAGGATGACGCCAAGGGTCTTGCTGCGGCCAAAGCTGAGGAAGTTTATCGCGAAGTAGCCGAAGAACGCCGTCAACACCAGCGTCGCCATGTGCAGCCAGCCGATCAGGATCAGCAACACCGCCATGATGACGTAGGAAATGCGCGCGGAGGTGGTCATGTTTCAAAGGGGAACATCCAACATCCAACATTCAACGTCCAACGCTCAAAGCCAGTGCCGGGCGCTGCGGCCTCAATTCGGCAGCAATTGGCGCAAAGAGAAAGCTCGATTTTCTGAACTGCCGAGTGGAGCAACAGCTCGCTACCGTGGTTGTCAGATTCTAGTGTCATTGAAAGAGCACGGGCCTGTCGCGGTTAATCCCCTCCTCACACAAGTGAATCAAGGCTTCAAATACGTTCTCGCCGTCCACGTTGTGGAAGCATTCATAGAGGTTCTTGGCTCCCTTCTGAAACTCCGCCGCGTGTTCAAATGCACCCCTAGGATGTTCTGCGGGAAGGCCTCTGAACCGTTCGGCAATGACCTGGAGTTCCGAGCTCAACTTCCGCAGCTCCTGAGGCGACCACTCGCCGTCAGAATCAGCGTGCCGCATCAAAATCGGATAATCATCCGTCCTCAGCTTTGCCGCAACGACGTCACGGAAGTATCCGAAGTCACTATACTGACCAAAGACCCAGCCCGTCACTTCCTCATCCCCGTCGAAGATGCAAAGATAGAGGCTCATGTTCTTTGCTCGAGACTGACTCCGTGCTGGTTGGCGAATGAGCGTAACTGGGTCGTGAAAGACGTACCAGCTCGCCCGACCACGCGCAGTTGCAGGCGATACTCTCGTGCCATGAACGTTGCCAGACGAATCTCGTAAGTCAGTCGGAGTCGGCTGCAGGCTTTGATGAGGACGACTGCATCTCTGCTGACAGCGTCAGGCAGGCAACCTCGTGGCTTGCCACGTTCTTGCTCCTGCCGCGTTTCAGACGAATGCGAGAGGGTTCCCATTCGCGTCGCACTATCAAGGTTCGGGCTCAAGACTCTACCGGCGTCGCATAGCACATTGGATGTTGGGCGTTTGATGTTGGATGTTCGATGCTCATGCCTTTCGGCCTTCACCGCACCTTTTCCAGCAACCGCGGCAGCAGTTCGCTGATCTTCACCCGTTCCTGTTTCATCGTATCCCGCTCGCGCAGCGTCACGGTGTCTTTCAGTTCCTCACCCTTCTCGCCAAGCGTGTCGAAGTCAATCGTCACCCCGAACGGCGTGCCCGCTTCGTCCTGGCGGCGATAGCGGCGGCCAATGGCGCCGGCGTCGTCGAAGAACACGTTCATCCACGGGCGCAACAGGTCGCGAACCTCGGTGGCCTTCTTCACCAGCTCGGGCTTGTTCTTGAGCAGCGGGAACACCGCCACCTT
>CAZWJC010000080.1:0-25133 GCA_964634255.1 uncultured Verrucomicrobiota bacterium
AGCCGGTCAAATCAAGTGATTTGTGCCCTTTTCTTTTTCAAACAGGTTCTGAGGGCGGCTCAGCTTCACTTACGGCGGACAGGTGGCCGTCGGCAAGGATTTCGCAGAACGTATTCCGTTGCACGGGCGTGCGACCGTCTCGCCATCGCGGGAGGATAACTTTGATCATGTCGATTTCGATTTGCACTGGCGGCGAGGTCGCGACGACCGTTTGGAAGCTATTATCCACCGGGAAGCGCCCTCATGCGGATGCCGAACTCTTCCACCACGCTGAATTGCCCAATCCAATCGTCGCGTGACGCAAGCACTGCGGCTTCCCGTGCGGCCACGGCTGCTGCCGAGGGTTGCGCAATGCGGAAGAGGACGATGCCATGTGACGCCTCTGCGCCGCGCTTGAACACGAGCTCGCCGAAATCCTTGTCGAAGCTGATGAGCAGACGATTCTCCGCATGGGCGCGGGCGAGAACGGTGGAATCGGAACTGCCCGGTGCGGCCTCGCGAACCCAGAGCACGTCGTGGCCGTCCTGTCGCAACCGGAGAACGCACGCCTCGGGGAGGTTTTCGTTGGCGCAGAGCCGCATGGGGAATCACACGGCCAGGGCGAACACTTTTTCCTCGTTCAGCCGCTGCTGCGCGCAGGCTATGCAGGCGCGCACTTGCTCCCGCGTAAGGTGGTAGTTGCGCGTGATCTCGTCCTCGGGCCAGCCTTGGGCCATCAGGCCGAGAATGAACTCCACGGAGAGGCGCGTGCCGCGAATGACAGGTTTTCCAACCAGAACAGCAGGATCGGCGGTGATGTAGTCTTGCCAGTTCATGCTGGTGGGAGCTTACGACGGAACGAAGCGCTTGTCAGTGGCGAATTGTTCAGAAGCACCTCACCCCGACTCTCTCCCCAGCGCGGAGAAGGGTGAAGACTTACGCCGTGGCCAGATTATCCTCCAACACCTTGGATTTGCCTGACGGTGGTTCGGCTCCATCGGCTGACGGCTGGGGGCCGTCCGCTAACACTTTGATCGGCTCGTAAAAGGTATTCCGTTGCAAGGGCGTTCGGCCGGCTTCGCGGATGGCTTTGATCATGTCCGCCTCGGTCTGCAACTGCGGCGAGGTCGCGCCGGCCATGTGGAAGATGTGTTCCTCGATGATCGTCCCGTGCAGGTCGTCCGCGCCGTAGCTCAACGCCACTTGCGCCAGCTTCATGCCCAGGCCCACCCAATACGCGGTGATGTGATCGAAGTTGTCGAGGTAGATGCGGCTCACGGCGATGGTGCGCAACGCGTCGAAGCCCGTCGGCGGCGTCTTGACCGGGATGTCGTTGTTCTCCGGCTGATACGGCAGCGGCACGAAACCGACGAAGCCGTGCGTCTCGTCCTGCAACGCGCGCAGTTGCCGCAGGTGATCCACGCGGTCAGCGAGCGATTCGACGTGGCCAAACAGCATCGTGCAGGTGCTGCGGCCACCGAGCTTGTGCCAGGTGCGATGGACGTCGAGATATTCCTCGGCGGATTCCTTGCCGCGCGCGATCTGCTGCCGAACGGACGGACGGAATATCTCCGCGCCGCCACCGGTGAGGGAATCGAGCCCGGCGTCCTTCAATTCAATCAACGTCTGCTCGACGGATTTCTTTGCGAGCCAGGCGAGGTGCAGGATTTCAATCGCGGTGAAACATTTCAAATGAAGTCGCGTAGCGCGCGCCTCTGGCGGGTGATTTTCGGCGTCCCGCCGAGAAGTCTGGTTCTCCGCTGAAGATTCGGGCGAGACGCCCGAATCCACCCGCGGGACGCGGGTGCTACAGCCATCATTCAGCGCCCGCAGGGCCTTCAGCATATCGGTGTAGTAACTGAACGGCAGCGAGGGATGCAGTCCGCCGACGATGTGCAATTCCGTAATGCCAAGCTTCAACGCTTCGCGCGCCTTATCGACCATCTGCAGGATGGTCAACTCGAAGCCGTCGGCGTCGCGCTTCTTGCGGGCGAACGAGCAGAACTGGCAGCTCAGGATGCAGTAGTTGGAGTAGTTGAGGTAGCGGTTGACGATGTAGCTGGCACGATTGCCGACTTTCTTCTGTCGCGCGAGATCGGCGATCGCGCCGAGGGCGTTGAGGTCCTTGGATTCAAACAACCGCAACGCGTCGGCTTCGGAAATTCGTCCGCCGGCAGCGACCTTGTCGTAGAGGTCGCGCAACTCGCTGCGTTGGATGAAGAGATTCATCCCGCAAAGTAAAGCAGCTTCGCAGGGGCAAGGCAAACGTCCCAGCGGACTAGTGCGGCCCCGCACTTTGGAGCTTGCTGTCGCTGGCTGGCCCTGCTGCAATGTCGGGGCGCGAGTTCTTGTTTCCATGCAGGATCACCCAAAACACTATTGCGGCGTCTTCGGCGTTTACGGCCATCCGAAGGCGGCCGAATTGACGTACTATGGCCTGTTTGCCCTCCAGCATCGTGGGCAGGAGAGCGCCGGCATCGTGTCGTCGGACCGCAAGGAGTTCCACACGCACAAGGGCATGGGCCTCGTGCCGCAGGTGTTTACCGCGCCGGCGTTGCAGAGCCTGACCGGCGACATCGCCATTGGCCACACGCGCTACTCCACGACCGGCTCGTCGCACCTCCGGAATGCTCAGCCGCTCACGGTGGATTGCGCCCGCGGCCAGATTGCCATCGCGCACAACGGTAACCTGACCAACGCCGCCCAACTGCGCGAGGAACTGGAACTTAACGGTTCGATCTTCCAGACCACCGTGGACAGCGAGATCATCCTGCACCTGATGGCGCAGCCGAGCTGCAACGGCTCAAACAATACCCTGGTCCAGGCCATGCGCCGCATTCAGGGGGCATTTTCGCTCGTCATCATGACGGAGAACGAGTTGATCGGGGTGCGCGATCCGCATGGGTTCCGCCCGCTGTCGCTCGGGCGCGTGGACGATGCCTGGGTGCTCTCCAGCGAGACGTGCGCCTTCGATCTCATCCACGCGAAGTTTGTTCGCGACATCGAACCCGGCGAGATCATCGTCATCAACGAACGCGGCGTCACCAGCACGCAGGCCTTTCCGGAGAAACAGGCCCGGGCGTTCTGCATCTTCGAGTATGTCTATTTCGCGCGGCCGGACAGCACGATTGCGGGCATGAACGTCCACAAGGCCCGCGTCGAGATGGGCCGGCAGCTCGCCCGCGAGCATCCGGTGGCCGCCGACCTGGTCATCCCCGTGCCGGACAGCGGCAATTGCGCCGCGCTTGGTTATTCGCTGGAGTCCGGCATCCCCTACGAGATGGCGTTCGTCCGCAATCACTACGTGGGGCGCAGTTTTCTCCAGCCTTCCCAGCTCATTCGCGATTTCAACGTGCGGGTGAAACTGAACCTCATCGGCGAACTGGTGCGGGACAAACGCGTCGTGGTGGTGGATGACTCGATTGTGCGCGGCACCACCTGCAAGGCGCGCGTCAACACCCTCAAGGAAGCCGGCGCCCGGGAGGTCCACGTGCGCGTGAGCTGTCCGCCGCACATGAATCCGTGCGTGTATGGCATTGATTTCCCCGACCGGAGCAAGCTGATGGCGGCGAATCACACGCTCGACGGTATCCGAAAGTACTTGAAGGCCGACTCGCTGCATTACCTGTCGCTGGACGGCATGGTCAAGGCCACGGGCCAACCGAAAGAGTCTTTCTGTATGGCGTGTTACGACGGCCGGTATCCCGTGCCCTACGATCCGACGCTCGACAAGCACATCATTGAGCGGCGCGACAGCCGTGGGCCGAAGCTTGTCGAAGCCCTAATGAAAGAGCGCGAACAGCGGCGGTTGCTGTGAAACGGCGAAATGGTTGAGGGACGAAGGGAATCCTGCTCATGAGCCTGCATCCACTCGATCTGGTCATCATCGTCGTCTACATGGGCGGCACGCTGGCCGTGGGCTGGTGGTTCAGCCGCAAGCAGCGCAACATCCGCGACTATTTCCTCTCCGGCAACGACACGCCTTGGTGGGCGCTCATGGGTTCGATCGTCGCCACGGAAACCTCCACGGTGACGTTCATCAGCGTGCCAGCATACGCCTTCACGGCCAACGCAGGTGGGGTCGGAGGTGACTTCACTTTCCTCCAGATCGTTATCGGTTATCTCATAGGGCGGCTGATCATCGTGGCATTGTTTATTCCGCTCTACTTCAAGGGCGAGCTGTTCACCGTGTATCAGGTGCTCGATCAGCGCTTCGGCGGGCGCGTGAAGCGCACGGCCGCTTCGCTGTTCCTTGTCACGCGCTCCATCGCGGACGGCATTCGGCTGTTTCTCACGGCCATCGTGCTGGTGGCGCTCACCGGCTGGGCCGACCCGGTTTCGATCCTCATCATCGGCGTGGTAACGATCGCCTACACCTACCTGGGAGGCATGGCGGCGGTTATTTGGACCGATGCGATCCAACTGGTTGTTTATCTCGTGGGCGCGGTAGTCGCGGCGCTGGTATTGCTCGGCAAGATTCCGGGTGGCTGGAACGAAGCCGTCGCGGTGGCCGGCGCGGCGCACAAGTTCAACCTGTTTGATTTCACCTTTGATCTCAGCCGCAGCTACACGTTCTGGTCGGGCGTGATCGGCGGCGCGTTTCTCACCACGGCCACGCACGGGACCGATCAGCTCATGGTGCAACGTTACCTGAGCGCACGGAATTCGCGCCAGGCGACGCTCGCGCTGCTCACCAGTGGCGTGGTGATCCTCGCGCAGTTCGTGCTCTTCCTGCTCATCGGCGTGATGCTCTACGTGTTTTACCAGAAGGCCGGGACGCTTCCCCCCGAAGTCGCGGCCAAGGCGGACCGCGTCTTTCCACACTTCATCGTCACACAACTGCCGAGCGGCATCATCGGACTCGTGGTGGCCGCCATCTTCGCTGCCGCCATGAGCACGTTGTCCAGCTCACTGAATTCGCTCTCAGCGACGGCGGTGACGGATTTCTATCGGCCGCTCTTTGCACCGAGCAAATCGGACCGCCACTACCTGAATGTGTCCCGCGTGCTGACGGCAGTTTGGGGCGTCGTGCAGATCATCGTAGCGATGATCGCCATTGCCATGCAGGGCCGTGGCGTGGACGCAGTGCTGGCTGTGGCCTCGTTCACGAACGGCCCCGTTCTGGGATTGTTCCTGCTGAGCACCCTCACCCGCCGGGTTGGCCCCAAGGGCGCGTTGGCCGGAGTCATCACGGGCATCGCCTGCATGGCGTTCGTGTGGCTGCAACTCACGGTTTCCTGGCAATGGTATGTGCTGATCGGTTCGTTGATCACCTTCGGAGCCGGCTACCTGACCAGCCTGCTGATCGAGCGTAAGGTGCAGGTTTGATTCCGGCCGCTTCCATCGAATTTGCGCCATCCACGGCGCGCCAACTCCATGCGGACTTCGAATCGCTGTTGAGTGGTTCCAGACCGATCCTCGCCCTCGCGCCGATGCAGGAGGTCACGGATTCGGACTTCTGGGGACTCGTTCACCAACGCGGCGGGGCGGACGTCTATTGGACGGAGTATTTCCGCGTGCACGCGGTTTCGAACTTGGAGAAGTGGATCCTGCAGTCGGTGCGTGCGAATCCCACGGGCCGACCGGTGGTCGCGCAAATGATCGGCAACGACATCCCGTCGCTCGTCCGCACGGCGAAGCAACTGGAACAACTCCCCGTCGCCGCGATTGACCTGAACCTCGGCTGCCCCGCGCCGGTGGTGTACAAGAAATGCGCCGGTGGTGGGCTGTTGCGCGAGCCAAAGCGCGTGGATGCCATCCTCGGCGCGTTGCGCGACGCCATCAGCATCAAGTTCACCGTCAAGACCCGGATCGGTTTTGACTCGGAGGCGGTATTCGACGAACTCCTGCCCATCTTCGCCAAGCACTCGCTGGACTTGCTCACCGTCCACGCGCGAACCGTCGCCCAGCGCTACCGCCTGCCGGTCCGTTACGACCTCATCCGCCGCGCCGCCGAGGCCATGCCATGTCCCGTAATCGCCAACGGGCACATCCATTCCGCCGACCAAGCGCTCGAAGTGCTGGCGGAAACAAAAGCCCGTGGGCTGATGATTGGCCGCGGCGCGATCCGCAATCCGTGGCTCTTCGCGCAAATTCGCCAGCGCTTGCGTGGGGAGCCCGTGACCTATCCGAGTGGCCGCGAGGTGCTCGCCTACATCGAGGCGTTGTGGGAGGCGAATTGCACGCCCAACGTCTCAGAGAAGCTGCACGCCCAGCGGATGAAGCTCTTCACGAATTACATCGGCGAGGGTCTGGGTGAGGACGCCGAGCGCTTCCTTTACGCCATCCGCCGGGCCGAAACCCACGCCGAGTTCTTCCGCATCTGCCGCGAGCATCTGGACCACGACCGTCCGCTCAAGCTAGAGCCGGCCTTCAATTCACGCGAGCACGCTTGACCGCGTTTCCTCTGCGGACTCTGTCGGAATTTCCCCTGTCACCTTTTCCGTTCACCGGGCCACTCATGCGGTGATATGATGACGACGAGATTCATGGCAGGCACGGAAACAAGCGACGCCGAGCTGGTGGGCGAGAGCCTGGTGGGCAACCGCGATGCCTTTGGGCGGATCGTGGCGCGGTATCAATCACTGATTTGCTCGCTGGCGTACAGCGCCACGGGTTGCCTCGGCCAGAGCGAAGACCTCGCTCAAGAGACGTTCATCACCGCCTGGCGACATCTCGGGCACTTGCGTGAGCCGGCCAAACTGCGCTCTTGGCTGTGTGGCATCGCGCGGAATCGGATCAACAACTTTCTCCGCCGCGAAGGGCGCAAACCGCTCGCCGCCTCGGAACCGCTGGAGACGGTTCAGGAAATGCCCGCGCCCCAGCCCTCGGCGTCCGACCACGCCATCAGCCAGGAGGAGGAAGCCATCCTGTGGCGTTCATTGGAACGCATCCCGGAAACCTACCGCGAACCGCTCGTGCTGTTTTACCGTGAGCACCAGTCCGTCGAGCGCGTCGCCGAACAGCTTGAACTCTCCGAAGACGCAGTGAAGCAACGCTTGTCGCGCGGGCGCAAGCTGCTGCACGAACAGGTACTGGCGTTTGTGGAAGGCGCACTGGAGCGGACGAATCCCGGCAAGGCGTTTACCGTCGGCGTCATCGCCGCGCTTCCCGTCTTTGCGACCTCGGCCAGCGCCGCGACGGTAGGCGCTGGGGCGGTCAAAGGAAGCACCTTGGCCAAGGCCGCGGCCACTGCCGGATTGGCAGGTGCCATCCTCGGACCGGTGATCGGGCTCCTCGGTGGTTGGCTGGGCACAAAGGCGAGTATTGAGAACACGCAGTCGCCGCGCGAACGCCAGTTCATGGTCCGCGTTGCCAAGTGGACTTGGGTACTGGCAGGTTCGTTTGCGGTGGCGATCGCGGTGTTTGTCTTGGCGGCGAATGCCTGGTGGATGACCCATCCGGTGCTGATCGCTGTCTGCTTCGTCGGTTCGTCCGTCGCGTATGCGGTGACTTTGATCGCACTGATCCTCTGGGCGAACCGGACGCAGCGGCTGATTCGCCGGGAGGAAGCAGCGAAACTCCCACCTGACCGCGCTGCGAAACCGCACTTCACAAGCCAGCCGGTCGAGTATCGCAGCCGTTGGAGTTTCCTGGGACTGCCGCTGGTTCACGTCCAACTGGAGCACAAGCAGGGCAACAAGACGTTGCCAGCCAAAGGTTGGATTGCCATTGGCAACCAAGCGTATGGCGGGTTGTTCGCGGCGGGAGGATTGGCGGTCGCGCCGATCAGCATGGGCGGCTTTGCCGTCGGCTTGGTGGCGCTGGGCGGTGGGGCGGTGGGGTTGCTGAGCTTCGCGGGGCTGGCATTGGGAGTATGGGCCGCGGGCGGTGCGGCGGTCGGCTATGAGGCGTTCGGCGGTGGCGCGCTCGCATGGCACGCTGCCGTGGGCGGTATGGCGGTGGCGCGGGAGTTTGCCCTGGGCGGTGCGGCCTTTGCACAGCACGCAAACGACGAGATCGCCCGCGCCTTCGTGCAGGCGAACGGCTTTTTCGCCCAAGCGGAAGCGTGGATGAAACACGGCAGCCTCTTGATCTGGATGCCGATGCTGCTGGTTGTGTGGCAGGTTCTGCGGGCGCGGAAGCTGGCCCGGCGCCAAGCAGAACGTGCCGGCTGAATTCGTCCGCCACCATCGCCGTCAGAGCAAGCTCGCTTGCGCGGGTGGCTTCGGTCTGGAAGTGGTCATGCCGAGCAGCACGCGAAACTCTGCTTCGTTCAGAATTGCTACGCCAAGTTCCCGTGCCTTGTCGAGCTTCGATCCGGCGCTTTCGCCGGCGAGCACGTAATCCGTGTTCTTGCTCACCGAGCCGCTCACCGTGCCACCCGCTTCACGAATGAGGGCGGAGGCTTCATCGCGCGAAAGCGTCGGCAGCGTGCCGGTGAGGACGAAAGTCTTGCCCGCGAAAGGCGTTTCAGAAGACGGGGCCGCGGCTTCGGTGACTGCGCCGCCCGGTTCGATGCCGAGTTGGCGAATCCGCTGCAGAACTTCTTTCCCGTTTAGCGACGCAAAGTAGTTCAGCACCGATGCCGCCGCGACGGGGCCGACCTCGACCAGCTTGGCCTTCGCCCCGCTCTGCTCCAGCCGCGCTTCAATCTCAGCCACCTCGGCAGTCAGCCTGGCGTGGCGCTGTTTCCGGGCTTCCAGTTCCTCGACGTTCTTCGGCGGATTCTTGCGCGAGCGCGGGCTGATCTCCTGACGCTCGGCCTCCTTTTCACCGAGGTCCAAGATGTCCCGCAGAGTCGGCGAGCTGGCCAGCGCATCGAGCGATCCGTGAACCTGCGCCAATTGCCAGGCGGTCTGTTCGCCGACATCGGGAATCGCCAGCGCGTGAATCCAGCGGTGCAGCGGCGCGCGTTTCGCGCGTTCCAAAGCCTCGACGACTTTCACTGCATTCTTTTCACCGAACACTCGTGGGGCGTCGTTCGTTCCCAGGTTCAGCGTGCCGAGCTGTTCCAGTTTGAGATCGAACAGGTCCAACGGCTCGTCCACGAGGCCGCGCTCCACGAGCTTCTCCGCCACGATCCCGCCGAGTGCCTCAATGTCGAGCGCCTTACGCTGGGCGAAATACTCGACGCGCCGCGTCTTCTGGGCCGGGCAGCCGGCGACGTTCTGGCAACGCCAGGCGACTTCCTCGGCATCGCCCGCCGAGACCTTTTCCTTCGCAATCGCGCCGCCACAGGCTGGACACTTGCCCCCGATGTGCGCAACGAAATCGAACGCCTTCGCGTCGGGCGGCCGCTTGGTTTTCACCACCTCCATGACTTCCGGAATCACCATGCCGGCCTTGCGGATGACCACCGTATCGCCGATGCGGATGTCCTTGCGGCGGATTTCGTCCTCGTTGTGCAGCGTGGCACGCGCGATCGTCGAGCCTTGGACAAAAACCGGCTCAAGTTCCGCCACGGGTGTCAGCACGCCGGTGCGGCCCACCTGCACGGTGATCGCCGTCAGCACCGTCTCGGCGGGCTCGATCCACGGGATGGGCTTGTGAACGATGGCGTACCCGGGTGCGCGGGCCTTGGCCGGAATGCGCGCCCAGTCGGCGAGCGAGTTCACCTTGAGCACGATGCCGTCAATGTCGTAGGGCACGCGCCGCCGCAGATCGTGGTCCTCGTCGTAGTTCGCGACAATTTCCTTCGCATAGACCTCCAAAACCTGGCCCATGTCGCGGCAGAGCCACCAGTGCGGCTGGGTGGGCAGACCAAAGCGTTTAAGCGATTCCAAGACCTCGGCGTGGGTGGCGAACTCAATGCCGTCGCACACGCCGACGGCGTAAAACACGGCGCTGAGCGGACGTGCGGCGACGAGGCGCGGGTCGAGTTGCTTGAGCGTACCAGCAGTGGCGTTGCGGGCGTTGGGGAACGGGTCCTCGCCGGCGCTCTCCAGTCTCTTGTTCAGCGCCTCAAAATCCTTCTGCGCGATGTAGGCCTCGCCGCGAACCTCCAGCAGGGTCGGCGGTTCTTTGAGATTCAGCTCCAGCGGAATGGCGCGGATGGTACGGAGGTTCGCGGTGATATCGTCGCCCGCCGAGCCGTCGCCGCGCGTGACGCCCAGCGCCAGCCTGCCATGCCGGTAATGAACGCTGATGGAGACGCCGTCCACCTTGGGTTCAAGGACGTATTCGACGCTGGCCTTGCCAAGGTGCTTGCGCACGGTGGCGTCGAAGCTCTGGAGTTCGCTCAACGTGTTCTCGTCCTGCCGGCGCTTGCGGAGATCGTCGTTGGGCTCCTCATCCTTGGTCGGGTGATCGGCGGCGCGGATCTTGTCCAGCGAGAGCATCGGCTGGAGATGTGCGACGCGCCTGAAGGCGCTCAACGGTTGTCCGCCAACGCGCTGGCTTGGGGAATCCGGCGTGACGAGGTCAGGGAACGCCTGTTCCAGGTCAAGCAACTCCCTGTAAAGCCGGTCATATTCGCGATCGCTGATCGTCGGCTTGGCCTCGACGTAATAGGCGCGGTCGTGCGCGCGGATTTCGGCGACGAGGGCGGCATGGCGGGCTTGAGCTTCGGCGCGATTCATTGCAGTGATTGTTACCCTGCGAGCGCCGGCTTGTCAGGAGTATTCCCTGAATAGCGTGGGGTCGCTGGTGAAGCACTTCCGACTCGCTTCACGTTAATAGAAGCTTTCGGAGAATAGGACCTCTGTTCGGCTCGCGTCCACGATCACCCGTTTGTCGGTACGACTGGTTGGGGTATTGGTGGTCAACGCGTACAGCGTGCCGGGAGCCCTGAACTCGAAGGCCCGACTCCAACCAAGCTTGGCGAGCGTTTTCCGGTACTCCGCCATATCGCCCTCGTCCAAGGCGGGCTTGTCCAGTTTGAAACCGCTCGTCGCCAGAAGTTCCTCCAAGTCCTGCGTAGAAACCCTGAATGCCATCAAGTAAGAGCCTTCGTTCAGTCCTCGCAGGTAGCGATAACCTGTAATCTCGACTGAATCAGGAACCGTGTGTTCGAAATGGGACACGAACGCCTGTCTCACAGTGGACTTGTCAAGAGGCAGCGCTGCTCTGACCAGCAGACACAGGAACAGAATCAGAACCGGCGAGTTGACAAGCAGAAGCTCACGGTGCGCGCCCACGCGGAGGCCGTGGATGAACTGGCATCCCACATACTGAAGCAAGAAATGAACAGGCCCGGCGAAGACGTAGAGACACAGCCCCATAATCAACCCCAGCTGAACTGCCACCCAGAAGTCTGAAGCCATCATCCTACCACCCAGAAGAACGCAGCAACCATAGGCCAGCACGGCTCCCAGGGCATACTTTCCAATGTTCCGCTGGGCTGGGCGGGTCGCTTCACCGCCGTCTAGCTTTGGATTGCTGGATTGGGTTTCAGGATGGGTCTTGCTGGGGTGCATGACGAGATGCCTGTCGGGCAATGTTCAGAGGTAGAGGTTGAAGCTGGTGTCGCTTAGTTAAGCTGATTGGAGTTGCGCACATGGGCTTCGGCACGAGTCATTGGCAGCATTCTTAACCAGCGAAGGGCTGGGTGTCAGGAGTTTTCCGGGGGCGCAGTGCGCTCCCACAGACAAACCAACCAATGAGACGCGAGTTTTCCACCGCAAGTGACCGCTACGTCCTGGCACGGGCCACGGTCCACAGGCCGCGGCACACGGTGGGGCAAACCGGAACGAAAATGTAAAAACAGCTTGATTCTTTCGCGGATGCAGTGCTTGAATGCGCCGCGTAAGAGTTATTGACGCTCTCGAGACACGGCAAATCTTCAAGTGAATCCCTTCAGTGATGATTTGAAACCCGGCAGTCGGGAACGGTCGCGCGAAGCGCAATGCCTCTGTCAGAAATCAGCATGCAAAACAAACTCTTCGTCGGGAACCTGAGTTTCGAGGTGACCGAGAATGAACTCCAGGACCTGTTCTCCCAGCATGGCACAGTGACCGAAGCCAACTTGATGCTGGACCGCGCCACGGGCCGCTCCCGCGGTTTCGCGTTCGTCACCATGGCGACGGATGAAGCCGCAGCGGCGGCCATCGGGGCGCTGAACGGGTTTCAGGTTAAGGGGCGTGCCCTGACCGTGAACGTCGCGCGGCCGCGCGAGGAACGGCCGGCCGGCGGCGGCGGTGGCGGCGGCTTCCGCGGCGGACGCGGGGGTGGGGAAGGCGGCGGACGGGGCGGAGATCGCGGCGGAGACCGCGGCGGATACGGTCGCCGATATTAAGATCGGGGCTTTTCTCAAAGGCGTGGGGTCGGACGGCCTCACGCCTTTTTCTATGCCGTGGCCATCGCCAGCTCGGTAGCCGGGAGGCGCGTGGCCGGGATCAAGTTGCGTTCACGGCATCCAGCATGGCCACGATATTCGCCGGCGGCACGTTGGCCATGATGTTGTGGACTTGCTGAAACACGAAGCCTCCGCCGGGACGCCAGATCTCCATCAAGCGGCGGACGTGTTCGCGAACCTGCGCGGGGGTGCCGCCGCTGATCATGTTGCGCGTGTCGCAGCCGCCGCCCCAAAAGGTGAGTTGCATCCCGAAGTCCGTCTTCAGCCCCGCCGCATCCATGCCGCGACAGGTAATCTGCACCGGATTGATGGTGTCCAGGCCGGCTTCGATCAGCCCCGGCAGCAGTTCGCGCACGCCGCCGCAGCAGTGCAGCATGATCTTGATATGCGACGCTAGTTGTTTGGCCCGCGCCCACATGAGCTTCTCCCGCGGGAAGAAGAACTCGCGATACATCTTCGGCGAAACCTGCGGGCCGTTCTGCATGCCGAGGTCGTCGCCGAACAGCACGATGTCAATGTGCGGCCCCACCGCGCCGAGGAAACGCTCCAGGTTGACCAGGTGCATTTCCGTGACGAGGTCCAGGAACTCATGGGCGCGCTTCGGATTGCCCGCCAGCAGCATGAAGAAGACGTCGTTGCGATACAGAAACTGCCCCATCTCCAGCAGATTGCCGCCGAACAGGCCGATGATCGCCCGGTCGGTTTGGGCGCGTAGCCGCTGCGCTCCCTCAGCGAGAAGCTTTGGCCCATCCGGCCCAGCGGTGATGGGGCCGGGAGGCGACGCAATCGCGGTCCACATGCTTTCCGCGAGCACGTCCCGAAGCTGGCTCAAGTCATCCGTCTCGGCGAAGGGCCACGACGTTTGCTCAAAGTAGAGACAGCCTTCCGGCATCCGGGCGATGGGACATCGGGTGCGCTGCGAGCGGATGACCCAATCGCCGTTCTCGCGGTCGGGCTTGGCCCAAATCGGCATCAGGCAGGGCGTGCCATCAGGGAGCGTCCAGTCGGCCCACCACTTGTCTTCCAGCGCAAACGCGCGCCCGAGCTCGATGGCATCGACGCCGAACCGCTGCAGCACATCTTCATCCACGACGGCAAGCTGCTGGACGGGATCATAGACGCGGATGGGCTTCTTTGGCAGGCCGAGGAAGTCGCGCAGCTTCGCGTAGGCAATGGCCGAGATGCCCGAGGAACGGTGGCCGGACAGATCCACCGGGATGCGATCCGGTTCAACGTGGTTGAGCGTGGAGAGGATGCGTTCGCGCGAGTTCATGGTTGGTGGTATGGATTTTCAATCACAGCCCGTCTACGGCTGAAGCCTGCCTTTCCGCGGATGCCGGGTCAAAGTCAAATCGCGCCAAATCGCACCCCGGCTCATGGCCCGGACGCACAGGTGGACTGAGCGGTCTGCCTTGGTCCGACGCCCCGAAGCGGGCTCGCCGTTAACCCCAGCCTTGTTGAAGCGCGCGGGCGTGCTAGTTTCTGCGCCATGCACCAGTGTCTCAAATGGTCCTCCGTCGGAACGCGGTTGTTGGCGGTGTTCATCACCACAGCCGCAGCTTGGCAATGTTCCGCCGAAAACTGGTCCAACTGGCGCGGCCCATCGTTTGATGGTTCAAGCCCCGAGCGCGGCCTGCCCGCAACCTTCTCGAAGACCAACGGCGTGCGTTGGGTCGCGGCATTGCCCGGCCCCTCCGCCGCCACGCCGGCCATCTGGGGCGACCGCGTTTTCGTCAGCTCAACTGACGCCAAGGCCAAAACGCTGTTGGCCATCGCGCTGGACCGGCGCACGGGCAAGCCTCTCTGGCAACATCAGGTGGGCGTAGGGTTCAATGCGGACGATCGCAGCACCTACTCCTCGGCTTCCCCGGTCACCGATGGCAAACTCGCGTGTTTCTACTATGGCAACGGCGACCTGGCGGCTTTCGAGGCGGACGGAAAGCAGGTCTGGGCGCGCAATATCCAGAAGGACTATGGCCCGTTCGCCTACCAGTGGACCTATGCAGCAAGCCCCCTGCTTCACGGCGGCAAATTGTATATTCAAGTTCTGCAGCGCGATGTGCCGGTTCATGGGCGTGGCCGCACTGACGGCCCAAATGATTCCTATCTTCTCGCGCTCGATCCGCAGACCGGCAAGGAGCTGTGGCGGCACGTTCGCCCTTCCGATGCGAGCCAGGAGTCGCGGGAAGCCTACAGCACCCCTCTGCCGCTGCACCATGGGGGACGCGACGAGTTGGTGATCGTCGGCGGCGATTGCATCAGCGGCCACGATCCGGCCACGGGCAAGGAATTCTGGCGTTGGGGCACGTGGAATCCGACCCGGATCGGCCATTGGCGGCTGGTGCCGTCGGCGGTGGCCGGGGCGGGCGTGGTGCTCGCCTGCGCTCCGAAGAGTGCGCCGATATACGCCGTCAAGCTCGGCGGTCAGGGCACGCTCGATGACTCAGGCCTCGCTTGGTTCAGCAAGGAACGTGAGGTCAGCAGCGACGTGGCCACACCACTCTTTTACCAAAACCGATTCTACATCCTCAATGGCGAGCGGCGCACGATTTCACGCGTCGAGCCCGCGACGGGCAAGGTGGATTGGACGGGCGAACTCGGACGCGGCGCAAAGATCGAGGCCTCGCCCACCGGCGCGGATGGCAAGATCTACTTCATGGACCACCGCGGTACGGTGTACGTCGTCGAGGCGGGCGCCGAGTTTAAGCTCCTGCACACGGTGAGCATGGCGGATGAGGGCGATGACATCTTGCGCGCCTCGGTGGCCATTTCTCAAGGCAGTCTCTTTATCCGGACTGGTAGCAAACTCTACTGCGTGGGGCAATGAGGCGGAGGGAAGCTCCTACTTGGAGGCTGTCTTTCCAAGCTGCGCAAACGGATCGTGGATTTGCATGCGATTTGGCGCAAACGGTCAGTTTGCACGCGGCAGATTCATCAAGTCGAAGCTGTTTGCGTTGTAGAACCAGCCGTAGAGAACAACCAAACTGTAGCAGAGGAAGATCGCCAGCAGAACCAACAGCCACGCTGCGCCCGCAACCGGCACGAACAAGCCGGCAATCCCGCACCCAAGAGCCGCAACGACCAGCGCCACCACAAGAACGATCAACGCCAACGCGCTCAGACGGAACCGCGAGCTGTCATTGGTTCCGGAACTGAAGGCAAATACAATTACCGCAAGTCGCAATCCCAACAGGAGCAGACCCAACTTCGCGCCAAAGTGACAACCCAGAAACCACGGGTCTCCCAGGAACCATGCCGCCAGGCTGCCGCAAATCATCAGGAAACCGAGCAGTGCCGGGACTTGAACCGCGCTGTACTTGAGAAGTAACCGGGCAAGTTCCCGGTAGCCAACCGGAAGGCCGGCGTGGGTCGGAATGTTCACTCCGCTGAGAAGCGCCGGTCGAAAGGCGGCTCCGTTGTTGAGCATGACAACCAATGTCTGACATCCGGAGATAAAAACCGTCAGTCCAAAGACCCACCCCCGCAGGCCAGGGCTGGCCGCGCCCAGTGCAAAGGCGGCGGCCATCCCGATGGCGAGATTGCGAAACGCCTTCTTCCACGGAATGGAGATGGTCGGCCCGTCGGGCCAGACGAATTCGCTCAGCCGCCGTTCCCGTTCGTTGAGCCAACGCCACAGCCACTCTTCCAGCCAGCCACGACGCTTCCAAGTCGGCTTCGGCCCGAACAGGCGTTCGCAAACGATATCCTCGATTTCGGTGGTCCCGACGCGGCGTGGGGCAATATGCTGACCTTCGGGGAAGGACGGCGCTTCCAACTCGTCTCCGGGAACCAGGCCCGGCGCTTCCGTTTGCACGGTCTCCACCAGAATGTAATCGCGCCGCAAAGCGGCAATCGAAGAACGCATCGTCAGCGCGAGCAAGATCGTCGGCACGAGCGAGCCCAGATAAAACCAGGCAGCCTCGCCATGTACCACCTTGAAGCCAATCGCTGGCCAGGCTGTGGGCAAAACCGCGATGATCCAACCTGCCGAGCGGTCAAGCACTGCCAAGAGAAACGAACCGACGTATTCGCGTCCTACAACCACGATGAATCCTGCTCCCTGCAACAAGAGCGTCACTACTCCATAGGGAAATAGCATGCAGCGCAAAACCAGCAGGGCGGCCAGGCTCAGAGTCAGCCACCACATCAGGCCAGCAAACGGCAGCACTGCCAGCCACGACCAGCCAGAACCTTTGGTGAACGCCAACGACCCAAAACCGAGAACCAAATCCCACAGCAGCCATAACGAGCTACGCAGAAACTTCTGGAATTGCCATTGAAACACGGTGTCCGTCGCCACCGGCAACAATTCCAGTGCCGACAGATCCGAAGCCTGGTATAAGCCGACTTGCAGATTGTGGGCCTGAAAGAACACTCCCGCGAGCGCCCACAGGCCAATCAACGCCAGTGGCGCATCGGGATGGTGGTTGCCCACGGCAACATTCCATACAACCAACCCGAGCAGGGAAGAAAGGCACGCACGCAGGACCAGGCCCACGCTGTAATGCTTGGCCTTGCGCCCCCGACGTGCCGCACGCTTCAGGACCGGCTTTTCGCGCACGGCCCGCCGCACTTCTTTACGCAGCGTTCGCTCAAACTCGGGCCGATGTAGTTTCACTGGGCTTCCTCCCGAAGTGATCGGAACATCTCGGCCAGCACATTGTTCTTGTCCTGCGCCTGCTCGCGCAACGTGGTCAGGGTGTCGAAGGCACGCACTTCCCCTTCGTGGATGAGGCAGACACGGTCGGAGAACCGCTCCGCCACGTCGAGAATCTGCGTCGAGTAAAGAATGGTCCGTCCCCGGGTGGCCGCTTCCCGGGCGTGGTGTTTGAAGGCGTCAATCCCATGCGGATCCATACCCGAGGCGAACGGTTCATCCAGCAACCACACCTCGGGGTCCGCCGCCAGGAGCGCGACCAAGCCGGCCTTGTAGGCCTGACCACGCGACAGCGAATTCACGGGACGCAAGGCGAGCGGGAGGAGGTCATAATCCCGCAATAACGTCAGCACCCGTTCCTCTGCGCCCGGGATGTCCGCCTCGTAGAGTCTCAAGACGATGGCGATATTGCGAACGACCGATTCCTCCCAAAACAGCAAGGGGAAATCCGGCAGAAAGAAGAGCCGTTTACGCAGGTCCAACCGGTCGCGCCGGAACGGTTGCTCGTCGAAATACAACTCTCCGGCATCGGGCGCGGCAATGCCGGCCAGGCAACGCAACAAAGTGGTCTTGCCCGCGCCATTGGCCCCCAGCAGGCTGACGATCTGCCCCGGTGCAATCTCCAACGAGACGCGATCCAACGCCCGCACGGACCGGTAGGATTTGAGCACCCCGCGTGTCTCGATCTTCATGTTGCCCGAGAGAGCTAGGCAACCTCGTGCTCAGAGCCAAGCCTAAAGTAATCGAGGAACGCCGCTATCCCCGCGTGACCTGCCGCGTTTTTTCCAACGCCACAGCCCACTTCCGGCACAACCACAGCGGCACGAAGCCAAACACGCCGAAGGAGCAGTCCACCAGCCGCCACCAGAACGGAATGCCGCGCACCGCGCCGAAAACCAGCGCGTACGGAATCACCAGCACGCAAGCGAGCAGGCCAAAGTCGAACACCCAGCGGTTGCGCACCGGATCGCGCAGCGCGCCGATGAAGGCGATGGCGATGACAAAGTGGCCGAACGCCAGCCAATCCGTGCCGTAGGCGAGGAACGGATGTTGGCCCAAAGTCTCGTGAAGTGCCGATTGGACTTTGACCAGCCACGTTGCCCACGCCGGCGTGGTTGAGGAAGCCGAGGCTTCAACTAGTTGCCGTGCGCCGGTCGCGTTGACCAACCAGTCCAGTTCCGTTTCCAACGGGATCGCCGTCGCGCCGCTGAGTACGAGGCCGACGATGAAGAGCGCGGTGAACAGGCGAATTCGCAGAAGGAGTGGAAGTTGCTCGGTATTCATCGGTTGCCTTGGGCGTCTCCTTTCGACCTCAACTCTTGTCGGTTTGGGGCGGTCTGGCAGTCAGCGCCATTTGATCGGGCTTGGGCAGATGCGTCAACGCATAGAGCATCACATAGGCGATGAAGAAGAAGGCGGCGAAAAACATTGCGAAGGCGAGGCCGCTGGGATGCGAGGCCGGGTTCACCACCCAGGCGCCAATGCTCTTGGAAACTGAGAGGGGACGCGTCAGCACGTCCCAACTGTTGAACCGCATGAAACGGCCGACATACGTGCCAAATCCCGTCAACGCCGCCACCATCGCAACGAAGAACCACCCGAGCATCTGCCCAAACAGACGCGTCACCACCGCTTGCATGAGGTAGAGCGAGATGAAGCCCAGGAGGAAACCGGTCAAGGCGCACAACAAGACCAGTGAGAGGTCCACCCAGAAATACTGATATAGACTCACGGTCAAGTGGATGAGATCGGTGAAGATGTAGGGAGCGTTCGGCAGAAAGGCCAGCCACGCGGCGGTGAGGCCGGCGAAACGCCAGCCATGCCGCTCCCCACGCCGGCTGAGTTCATACGCCAGCAGCGCGAAGAAAAGTGGCAGCCAGGCGAGGAAAAGATTCCAGAGCAGGAACGTGTATTTCACATTGCCGGTCCAAGCGATGCGCCCGCCCACCATCGCGGCGCAGGCCGCCGAAGAAAACGTCAGCGCGAGTATCGGGGCGCGCGTCTCGCGCCGAAACAGGAACTCTGCGATCTTCATATCCAATCGGTCTCGGCCGCACTGTAGCGGGAAGCGGTCCAAACAGGGAGCCCCAATCGCACCCTGCCACCTGGCGTGCTGCCCGCTCACCGGCAACCAGCCGCATTTCGCTACCGATGTACGCCCGGAATTCATGGAAGCATCAATCGCCGCGCCGCCTCAAATACGGTTTCGTAGAGGCTGCCGCGGAAATACTCGCGCCCGATGAACCGCGTCTCGCCAGCCGGATCCCAAATGAACGGGCGCAAGACCCAGCACAGTTGGCTACCGAGGAACAGGTTCACCGCCAGCCAGGCGAGCAGGACCTTCCACGCCACGGCCGCATCGCCCGCCCAGTGCCGCAGCAGCGGCAGCAGCCGGACATTGCCGACGATGCCCGCAAAGCCGACCAGCAACGCCAGCGTCAGTTGCAGAAGCCCATACTCCGGCGAGGACAGACTCGTGGCGACGCCGAGCGGCGGTGTGTTCCAGACGACGAACAGAGCCACCGGACTAAACGCGCCCAGCACGACCGACGTGACGGCGAAGCTCATCAAGATCGCGCTCAGCGACTGGCGGAAGGTCACGTTGAGCCCGAGCAGCGGCGCGAGCATGCCGTTCAACAACGCGTTGCCGAGCGTGGTCAGCAGGATGGCGAGCGGCAGCTTGATGCCCGTGTAGAGCGCCTGGAGCGGATCGCGCCACCAGCCCATCGCCGCGCCGTACAGCCCGGCGCCGAACACGATCGCCACGACGCAGGAGCGAGCGAGACCGGCCGGCTGGGCGCACAAGCGCTCGCTGAGCGGCGCGGGCTCCGAGCGCAGAAAGAGGTCGAGCGGGCGGAGTTCCCAAGGCGACGGGCATGGTTGATGGTCGGCGGTCATGTTCGGGGTGACTGGGCTGGACGCGAACGCAGGGATTGGGCCCGCCGCCGAGCGACACGTCGCGTTGATGTTGTCCAAGCCGAAGTCATCACAACGGTGTCACGGGATAGATGGCCTTGAGTATACAGGCGGCGGTCCAGCAGCCGAGCGCCAGTAGCGGGGCGGCCCAGCAAAGCAGCTTGAACCAAGCCGCCCATTTCGTCACGGTCCCGACGCCAAGGAGCTGGAGCAGTCCATACAGCGGCGTTAGGACTGCAAAGCCCAATCCGACAAACCCGCAGGCGGCCCCGGCGGTGAGACGTGCTCGCTTGACGGATGGTGACAGGCGTGCATCCAGCACTTCTTTGGGTGGATATTTGGCGCAGTGGAGACTTCCGTTCGGGCCGCCCGCGTAGCCGTGGCGGCATTCCAAGCAGGCGCAGTCGTGCGGAACGTGGTAAGGAGGGGCTTTGGTGTTGAAGATCCCCGGAGAGTCTGTGAGCAAGGATCCAATCCAAAGAAACAGCGCGCCGATTCCCATATACAGCAGCCCGATTCCCCGGCGCATGCCCGTTTTGCCTCTCTTCTTCATTGGGCGGGGCGTGGTGGAAGTTCGGCCCGATCTCGCGCATACCAGTCGATGTTCCGCGTCAGCCAGATCACCACGGCCAGCACGGCGAACAATCCGCCCGTGCCGAGCAGCAGCGCGTAATCCTGCAACTGGAGCGCGACATACAGGAAGCCGTAGATGCCCGCCAGCAACGCCGCGACGATGATCGTCCGCGCGCCGCTCTTCAGCATCTTCACGCTGTGGAAACAGATCAGCAGCGTCGTCGCGCCGGCCGACGCGAGGTAGGCGGTGCCGAACGGGATGAATTCCGAGAGCGACAGCAGCCCGAGATAAAACAGGCAGAGCGCCGCGCCGACGATGGCGTATTGGAACGGGTGAAACCGGAGTGCCGCCAGCAGCTCGAACAGGAAGAACGCCGCGAAGATCAGCACGATGAACAGAACGCCATACTTGATCGCGCGCTCGGTGTTCCGGTACGCGTCAATGCCGGACAGGAAGTTCACGCCGAAGAGCGAGGTCTCGACGCCCGCCGGGGTCAGACACGGCTCGGGCGTCTGGCTCGTCCAGCGCTCCGGGAAGCCGCGCCCGTAATACGAGACTTGCCACGTGGCCTCGAATCCGTCGCGCGTCACCTTGCGCTCCGCTGGCAGGAACGTTCCAAAGAAACTCGGATCGGGCCACGGCGACTTCAGCTTCACCGTGGTTTGCGAACCAAGCGGCGCGAAGCTCAATCCGCCGCTGCCGTTGAGCGCGAGCGCGAGCCGGAACGGGATCGCTGCATCGCCGTTGTGCAGGTCGCCGACGTTGGCAAACACGCCCGGCTGCACGCCGGATTGATAGCCGCCGAGTTTGTTGCCCGGCAAAAGCTGGCATGTCTTTTCGCCCCACTTGAGGTTCAGCGTCTCGTTCACGCCGCGCAGATCGGGAATGGCGAAAGCCACGATGGCGTCGTCCCACACCACATCTTCCGGCTTGATGCGCAACTTGGCGAAATCCGGCGGCGCGAACTGCCCGGCGAACTCCAGCTTCCCGGTATAGACCACCGCCTCGTAGATGCCGCGATGCAACTGCTTGGGAGCGATATCGCCCGTGATCGCGAGGCTGGCCGGCAGGAAATAGGCGTTGGCCGTGACCTGCTCCAGGACCTCGACCTTCTCGATTTTGCCACTCGCCGTGGGCTGTTCCTTCCACGACTTGACCGCGTAGCGATACGGCACAATGAGAACCGGCCCGACGAGCTTCTGGTCACGCCCCCAGCTCGACGTGATGTCCGCCACAGCTTCATTTCGCCGCCCCAGACGCTCGTGCAGGACCGAGCGCACCATGTTGAGCGGGATTAGCAGGAGCAGGGTTAGCACGGCCACGCCGCCCATTTTGAAGAGGGTCGCACCGCGTCTCAGGAAGGACACTGCCGCAGCGATTGCGGGAGAGATGGGTTCATTCATGGTTCGGATGTTCTTATTGTTGGTTCGCATCATTTCGCAAATTCGTGTCTGAGCTTAGGCACTTCATCCAGTGGCTCAGGAAGAAGATCTTCTGTTTCGGCAGGAAGGTCTCCGCCGTGCCCACCAGCGGGCGCAACGCCGTCGTCATTTGCACCACGACCAAGACGAAGATCACCACCCACGTCCGCAGGCCCGCCGCCGAGCGCGCCTTTGAGTGCGAGAAACCGTTCTCCAGAAATCGCAGCCCGAACAGCGTGGAGATGAACCAGAAGATCAAATGCAACGCGCCCATCCACGCGACCGACGTGGTGGATTGCGAGAACAGCCACGCCACCGGCGCAAAGCCAACCAACAGGATCGTCATCAGCATCAGCAAGCCGACGACGAGCCCGAAGATTTCAGCCAACCGCGCCTGCGAGCCGCTCAAGCACGCGAAGATGTAGAGGCTCGGCAGACAGATGAGCGATGAGACCAGCAGTCCGGCGGAGATCTTCACCGGCGCGGCCCACCATTGCGTGCCGCCGGAAAACGACCCGACCACCGTGCCATAGACCAAACTGCAAACGACCGCCACGAAGATCATCGCCGCGATGAGCTTGCCCGCACCGGGCTGCCGCAACTGGAACATCACCCGCCGCGGCTGGCGTAGGATACACTCGACGGCCGTCACGAAGCCCGGAATTGGCTCGCGTTCCGCCGGATCGTCGCCGAGCGGGCGCGGGCCGTAGCTGGGCGGCACGGACGGCGGGATTTGAGGCGGGAGTTGTGATAGGGGATTCAGTTCGTTCATAGCTTGGTGTTGTGGTTTGGTTCAATCGTAACAGTCGGAAGGCGTCACTCTCATATCCGCGCGGGAACCACAGGCGTCGGCGCGCGGCTGTCCCAGCCGCAGCAACGTCACCTGCAAACAATGCTCGAAAAAACCCGACGACGCCTCCCCACGAACCGGGGCGGGCGGACTGGGTTTGGATGGAATTCCCCCCACTTCAAGCGCTGCGGCTGGGACAGCCGCGCGCCGGGTTGGATAGATGAGCCTCTGCACCGTGTGGAAGACGTTCTCGTAAAAGTTTCCTTCGAATGCCTTGTCGCGCAGGAACGCGGCCGGCAGTTGCGGCGCGCCGATGAAGGGCCGGGCAATCCACGTGAGCTGGCTGCCGAGGAACAGATTCACCGCGAGCCACGCGAACAACACGCGCTGCGCGATCCGCTCGCGACCGGCCAGCCGGGTCAGGAGTTGGAACAACCGAGCATTGCCCGCGATGCCGGCGAAGGCGATGACCGCCACATGGACGAGCTTGATAAAGCCGTAAGTCGCCGTGGATTTCACATCCGGCGTCATCGGCGGCGCATTCCAGACGAGAAACGCCGCCAGCGGCGCGAACGCGCCCAAGATCGCGGCGATGACGGCGAAGCTCATCAGGATGGCCAGCAACGATTGGCGGAAGCTGATGTTGAGCCCGAGCAACGGCGCGAGCATGGCATTGAGTAAGGCGTTGCCCAGCGCCGTCAGCAGGAGGATGAGTGGGAACTTGATGGCAACGTAGAGCGCCTGCCAGGGATCGCGCCACCAACCCATCGCCGCGCCGTATAGCCCCGCGCCCAGCACGATGACCGCAATCTGAAACCCAAGCCGACGCGATTCAAGTTGCGCCGTCCAGTCCGCAAGGGTCTCGGGCTCGCCCTGCAGTAGCGTGCCGAACGCACGCGGGTGGGATGCGGCAGCGTGGTTTTGCATGGCGGCTAGCTCGCCTCGGTCACCTCAAGCGCTGGCTCGCGGCGCACCCACAGTTCGCGCGCCAGCTTTAACACCGGCGCAGCCATCAGCGCGAGGGCGACAAGGAACAACGGCCAGTTGAACGACTCCGGCAGAAGATTTCGCAAGGCCTCCACGCCGCCGTTGGACACGCGAATGGCGTCCGCCATGAATACGTAAAGCGCCAGCGCCACGCCGATGAAATTGAGAAGCCACACGTGCCAATTCGACAGCACAGGCAGTCGAGGCCGATCAAATTGACTCGCCAGTGTGCCCCACGCGATCATGAGCAGCGCGATGAGCACCGGTGCAATCACCGGCCCCCACCACGGCAGCGGCAGCAGGAAGAGGATGTCCCAATCCAGCAGCGATTGCGGCCAGCCGCACATGATCCGCAGGAAGACATAGTAGCAGATGTCCCAGACACCGAACGCCACGACCATGTAGCCGACGCGCGCCCGCCAGGTTTGCCCCGCCAGCACCCCGACGCTGAAGAGCATGACCAGCGTGGCCAGCTCGCGCACCAATTCCACCGGCCCCAGCCCGCCGATGATGGGCAGCGGATCCGGTTGATAGGGCACGATGCGATCAATGTGCGTGCGCAGATAGTAAACGACGGCTGACTCGACCCACGCCATGGCGGTGGCGAACAACACAACAGTGAACCAGCGACTGACTTCTCTTGGGGACGGTTTCATTTGCGTTCGTGATTCAGTGTGCGAGAGGAACGCGTGCGCAGGATTCCGGCGCGCTTGCGGATTCAAGATTCGCCGGAGCAGTCTGCAGCGCATCCAAGTGCTGCAACCAGGTCTCGACTTCCGCAATCAGCGAGTCGGGAGTTGACGTTCCCGCGGTGATGCCGACGGTGTCAGCGGCGGCGAACCACTCGGGGCGCAGCTCCTCAGCCTTCTGGACGTGATGCACACGGGCGCAATGCCGCCCGCAGCTTGCCACCAGCTCGCGCGTGTTGTTGCTGTGTGCGCCGCCGATGACGACGACTACGTCGCATCGGGCCGCGAGTTCCACCGCCGCGTGCTGGCGCAGCTTCGTCGGCTGGCAAACCGTGTCCACGAACCGCACCTCGGCGTCCGGGAAGCGCTTCCGGATGAGCGCCACCAGATGCCGAACATGTTCGATGCGCTGCGTGGTTTGGGCCGCGACGCCGAAGCGCTGCCGCTCCTGGAGCTGCAGCACGTCGTCTTCAGTCAATACCACGTCGAACTCCGCCAAGTCCTCGGTTAATCCGCGCACCTCGACGTGGTCGCGTTTGCCGATGATGACGGGGTGGAAGCCATCGCGGGCCAGCTTCGCCACGGCGCGATGGGCGGCGTGCACCAGCGGGCAGGTGGCTTCCAAGACGCTCAGCCCCCGACCGCGCACGACGCTCACGCGTTTCTCCGAAGCGCCGTGTGCGGTGATCATCACGGTTTGCGTCCCCACCTCGCCTGGCTCGTTGCGAAGTTGAATGCTGCGGGCGCGGAGTTCGTCCAGCACGGTTTCGTTGTGGACCAACTCGCCCAGAATGGTCAGCGGCTGTCGCGCCGCCACGTCGAGGGCCAGTTCAATGGCGTCCCGGACGCCGAAACACATGCCCAGATGTTCTGCTCGGAGGATTT
>CAZWJC010000081.1:0-25109 GCA_964634255.1 uncultured Verrucomicrobiota bacterium
CCGCCCCGCGTGGTGCCCTCCGGAGACTCCTCCCACGGGGGAGGGCTGGCGGCTCGGCTTCTTCGTGCAGGGCGACAGACCGAAGACGAACCGCAGCGCACACAAAAAAAAAGTCCATGAAAACGAACATTGATCATCCAGAGCTCAAGAACCGAGCCGAACTATCGCGCACAACCCAAACCGCTGGAAACCGGACGCGTGAAACCTTGTTGCCCGTCGACCGGCTGTGCCGGCGGCGCAATCGCCGCCTCAAAACGGTCGCCGTCTTGAATCTCTTGGCCGGCGTGATGCCCGAGACCTATCGCCTCGCTGAAGTCGTGGGCCGCTGGGTCTGGGTGCAGTTCGCCGATGCGCCCGCCGCGGAAGTCCGGCAGAGACTGTCGCAGATTGGCTTTCACTGGAATCGGCAGCGCCAAGCTTGGCAACACCCCTGTGGACGATTCTCGCTCGCCACCACTCAGGACCCGCGCGAGTGGTACGGCAGTTACTTTCCCGCCCGCGGAACGGTCGCGTGAATCTACCGAGCCACTGTCAGTGAAAGTGTCAGTAACAAGAGTGAAACAGTTATGCAAAGTAGTCCCGAGTTAGACCGAATTGTGATTGAATTCCCCACAAACTCAGCCACTTTGGCTGTAATTGAATCGGCGATGCCAGCCGATTCCGACCCTCGCCTCCAATTCTAACGGCGTGTGCCGTAGTGGTTTAGGAGGTTGGGGAGTCCAAACGGACACCAAAACGGACACCATTTTTCGTACTCCGTGAGTATTCCGTGTAACGGGCGCATACTCTCCCGGTACACGGTAACATCCGGAGTCGGCTTCATTCTATGCTGCGGTTGCGTGAAACACATGAAGACACGTTACCGCCTCATCCGCCGCGGCATTCGCGGCGGGGCCTTCTACTGCGTGGACACAAACACCGGCCAACGCACCAGTCTGCGCACCGATGACGAAGAAGCCGCCCGCCAGATCATCGAAGCAAAGAACCAAGCCGAGCGGCAGCCGGTGCTGAATCTGCAAATCGCCAAGGCGTATCTCGCGGGCACGGACAACGGCGTCGCTACGCGCACGTGGCGTCAGGCGCTTGAGGCGCTAACCCAGAGCAAACAGGGGGCGAACCACGCCCGCTGGTTGGTGGTGGCCAAGGATCGGGCCCTGGCTTCGCTGTGGCCCAAAGTCATTATCGAAACCCAAGGCGAACTCTTGCTGCGAGTTCTGCAGCTGGGCACTGTCTCGACCAACGTCTATTTGCGGCGCTTACACAATTTCTGCGTGGACATGAACTGGCTGCCCTGGCCGATCCTGCCCAAGCGCCAGTGGCCGGTCGTGCGGTTTCAAGAAAAGCGGGCGATCACGTGGGAGGAGCATTGCCGCATCGTGCAACGGGAAACGAATCCGGAGCGCAAGGCGTTTTACCAACTGGCCTGGCACCTGGGGGCGTCGCAATCCGACCTAGCCCAGCTGCAAGCTGAGGATGTGGATTGGGAGGCGCGGATCATTTGCTTCGTCCGGATGAAGACGCGCTGGCGGGGGCAGCAACCGCCGCAGATTCGATTTGGCCGGGAGGTCGAGGAAATCCTGGCGACGCTGCCCAAAGTCGGGCCGCTCTTTCCATATCTGGCGTCCGTGCGGGCGGGCGACCGGGCGACGGAATTCAAGCAGCGCTGTGGTGGCCTGGGAATCCACGGTGTGTCGCTGCATTCTTATCGCTATGCGTGGGCCGAGCGGGCAAAAACCGCCGGCTATCCCGAGCGTTTCGCCCAACTGGCTTTGGGGCACAACAGCAAGGCGGTGCATCGAGCCTACGCCAAGAAGGCGCAAGTCACCTTGCCGCCGTTGGAGGAGTACGAGCGGGAGCGCGAGCAGAAGGTCGTGCCATTCCAAACACTCCAGTCCCCGTCGCGCAAGGAGAAGGAGTCTCCCCAGCTCAGTGTGCGGGCAGGTGCCGGCTAAGGCGCGCTTGATGGCGGTGACGCGCTGCCGCGCCGCGGCTGCCACAAACACTCGCAGGCTGGATTTCCTCTTGAAGGGGATGCGGGTTTCATTCCACGCTCTCGCGCTACGAAACTGCCAACACCCATGTTGAATCGTTCCCCAGTGCGTCCGATCAGAATCGGTCTGCTGGGCTTCCTCCTTGCCATGTGCGCCTCAAGCCCCCTCGCCGCCGCCTCCAACATCCAATCTGGCCTCGCGGCCTCGCGTCTCTTGAACCACGTGCAGGTGCTGGCCTCCGATGAATTCGAGGGCCGCGCGCCCGGGACCGTGGGTGAGACCAAGACCGTGGACTACCTGATCGAGCAGTTCAAGGGGCTCGGCCTCGAGAGGTAATACCGCGCTTCGGTGGTGGTGTGGCCGGTCTTTTTGACCGTCTGTTCGCTGCGCACGACAATCAGGCTGCGGGCAAAGGGAAAGTCCGCGGTCAAGGGTTCGATCTCGAAGGCGTGCAGCCGCCAGGTGGACACCCGACCGTGGCCACTCTTACTGTGGGCAAAAAGGGGGTGTCTTTCAGCGCGTCGCGCTGCTGCGCCTGCTGGAGCAACTTGGGTTGGTTGCCTTTGATCTGAAACAGATAATCCCCACCCTTTTCCACCACGGTCCGCGCGTGCGTTTGCTGACAGTGCAAGGGATCGGCGGTGACCAGTTTGTCGTCCAGCGCGGGCAATTTCGCCAGCAGCGCCGCCGCCGCGGTTTGTTCGCAGCGCGGGGTGTTTTCTTTCTGGTCGTACACGGCCACGGCCTGCGGGGCGCCATCCTCGTGTTGCGCCAGCGTGAGCAGGCCGATGTGGTCGCGAATCATTTTGCCGTCCAGGGCCAGTGCGGCGGGCAGGCGGCCGGCGCGCGCCTGCAACCAATCGGTGAGCAACGTGGCGAACGCTTCGGGGTCCATCCGCGTGAGCACTTGATAGAACACGCCGTAGCCGGGCACTTGGTAAAACCGCCGCGTGCCGCGCTTGCGCGGCAAGCCCAGCCGCCGGCGCTGCGGCGGGGTCAGGTGCGTTGGGCATGGTGATGAGCTCGAGGGTGAAAGACCCTTGTGGGGCCTTCGGGAGGCAACCACGAGTCGAAGGCAACTGCATGCGCCGTGAGGCCGTGTGGGGAGGAAGCCGGAGGACGAAACGGAGTCCTGAACGGAAGTGAAGCCTCGTAAGGCAGGTTGGGTGGGTGAGTGTGCCTGAAAACACGACACCCGATATTCCGAGGGCCCCAACCGGTAGTGAGGACAGGACGACGGGAAAGTTCATCGCCTTACCCCAAGAGATCTCTGCCGGTCCTTGGTAACAAGGTAACGCTGACGGAAGGCAACGACCGCGGCGTGAAGTTGGCAGAGAAGTCGGATGGTCTCGTAGTAGCGAGGAAACGGCTAATCACCGTGGAGCGAAGGGGACCATGAAGATGAGAACATGAAACACGAACAACTGAACTGGACGTTTGCCGACAACCCGCAAGGGAGCGGCGACCAGGGCCAACCCGACCTATGGGGCTCGCCTTCGTCGCGGCTGCACAAAGTCCAGGTCAAGGAGTTCGCACGTTTCGTGACCGGAGCAACAGACGAGCGTTCGTTGCTGGAAGCAATGGCCTCAGAGGACAACCTCTCGGGATCGCTGGACAAAGTGGTTCAGAACAAGGGAGCGCCCGGCGTGGACGGGGTGAGCGTGGAGACGGTTCTAGCGCAGAGCAAAGAACTGTTGCCGCGATTACGTCGCCAACTGCTGGAGGGGAGTTACCGTCCCGGCGACATCCGGCGGGTTTGGATACCCAAGCCCGGTGGTGGCGAGCGGGGACTGGGCATTCCCAACGTGATCGACCGGTGGGTGCAACAGGCGGTTCTGCAAGTGCTGGAACCGATCTTCGAGCCGACCTTTCACGAGAGCAGCCACGGCTTCCGTCGTGGCCGCGGGGCGCAAACCGCGATCGCACAGGCACGGAAACATCTGGAAACGGGCCACACAACCATTGTGGACATTGATCTGGCAAAGTTCTTCGACCGGGTCAACCACCAGCGGTTGCTGGCGCGTCTGGCGCAGCGGGTCAAGGACCAACGTGTCCTTGAGCTCATTGGGCGGATGCTCAAAGCCAGAGTGGTGCTGCCGGAAGGAACGTGCGTGAATACGGAAGAGGGGACGCCGCAAGGCGGGCCGCTTTCACCGCTGCTGTCGAACATTGTTCTGGACGAACTGGATTGGGAGTTGAACCGACGGGGACTGCGGTTCGTGCGGTATGCCGACGACGCCAACATCTTTGTGGGCAGTCGGCGTGCCGGCCTCCGGGTGATGGGCAGCGTGGAACGCTTCCTCAAGACGCGGCTGCGGCTGTTCCTCAACCCGGAGAAGAGTGCGGTTCGGGGGCCAGAGGCAGTCCACTTCCTTGGATTCCGGTTCTGCCGGAACCCCACGGAGCCGTGGACCGTCCATCTCTCGCACAAGACGGAAGAGAGAATCCAAACCCGGTTGAAGGAGATGACTCCGCGCAACTGGGGACAATCGCTGCAAGCCTGTATGCAAGAACTCAACCGCTACATCAAGGGTTGGGTGGCCTACTACCGGCTGTGCAGTGAGGAAGCGGCGCGAAAGTGGAAATACCTGGATGCGCATGTCCGGCGACGGTTGCGCGCCATTGTAATTCGCCAAAAGAAACGCCACCGCTATCTCTACCGCCACCTGCTCAGTCAGGGCGTGCCCGAAAGCGCGGCGGCCCGAACGGCCTGGAGCAGTCGCGGGACCTGGCATCGCAGTGCCCAGAAGGGAATGCACCTTGGGTACAACCTCCGCTGGTTCGCTGAACACTTGGTCTCGATGACCAGCGAATGGTACCGACACAACCTTCCCCATCCAATCCTACCGGTTTCGGAGCCACAGCTCGCGCTGTTCGCTGCCGAGATGCCATCCAAAGAGCCGGATGCGTAGTGCGCCCGTCCGGTTCTGAGAGAGGGGCGGTCGTGCAAACGACCGCCCCTACTCGACCGTGGTGGCAAAGCGGGCGATCTCGGCGATCTCGCGTCGCCCGGCCAGCAGCGCTAGCGCGATGAGGGTCAGCACCGGGCCGATGCGATAGCGCGTATTATCGTCGCGCGGATCGGGGGCTTGGCGGAACACGTCCAGGAGCGAATCCAGGTCCTCGGTCGGCACCGGTAGCGTGCCCGAGGGCGGAGCGCCCAAGCCGGCGCGGCAGACCTCCGGCACGGGGACCGCGCGCAGGAGGGTTTGGGCGTTGGGGGCCAGCGGATAGAGCCACAACTTCTTGGGCCGTTCATTGGGAATGTAGAAGTCGGCCCGATGCCGGCGGTAGCCCGCACTGAACCCGACCGGTTCCCAATTGCTGGCCTTGTAGCACGTGCCGGCATAGGCCTCTGGATCGGTGAAGGTTTCGGCCAGGAGCGGCCGGTAGCCGAAGTGTTGATGCCAGTGCTCGGGCAAGACCCGCAACGCCGCCGCCAGCGCTTGGGAGGCCAGGTTGGGCGCCTGACCCTTGGCCGTGAGCAAGAGGAAGCGGCGGTTCTGCACCACCAGCTTAAGCCGCTCGATCCGTTGGTTGGCGCTCCAGGCAATCCAACGATCCCGATCCTTGAGCGCGTAACAGGCCGGTCCCCAGACCAGCAGGGCGACGGGCTGGCCGTCACGTTCGACCACTTGGCGCAGGTAATTGCCCACCGGGCGGCCGGCGCCCAAATAATGATGGTCGGCCAACAGGCCATCACACCACGAGACTTGCTCCGGCGCCTGCACGCGCACCGTGAGCGTGACCCCCGGCGCGGCGACGGGGGTCTGCGACCAAGACGTTTTCATCCGAGTGTGAGAGAGCAAAAAACCGGTCCGGCGCTTAGCCCGAATCTTAACTCATCCTCGCCAACCACTTGAGCGCCTAAAGAAATTCCCCGTGGCCACGGCGACGACGTGGGGAAGATCGAGCTAGTCACATGAAGCTTGGTCCACTACCCTCAGAAGCAAGTCCTTGTGCGTAGCATGAAGAAGAGAAGAGAAGAGAATCTTGGTTTGTCTCGGCTGTCGTCGTATTGGTTGTTTGTGGAGGACTACTCATTGAAGCACGGGCGGGATTGCCCGTTGGGGTAGTTGCGATTGAGCGTCAACTCAACGAGTGGCGAGAGAAGTCAGCCTATTGGGCAGAAGAAGCCGGACGGCTCTATGCAACCAACCAGAGTGCGACAAGTGCACAACGCTATGCCATTGAGCGCAGCACTAATTTGACCTTCTGGGTCACACTAGCTACTACACCGTCGGCACAAATGCTGTGTTGCGGGTGACTGATTCTAACCTCACCAACAGACTCCAGCGTGCCTTCTGCCGCGCTCGTTACGTACCGTGATGAAGCTACAGCCGTCCCAGCAGCGCGCGCTAATGGCGGAACGGTTACCGTCTTGATACTTGCGTGCCTTGGGCATCCGGCAACCACGGAAGCGATCCGCGAGGTTTGGCTGCGAGGTTTGGCTTGAATGGAAGTTGCACGCCCGCTATTAAGACCTCGCGCCCCTCAACATGTTTGTTGCAGGCCGCAGGTCGTTAGCGAAGTGCTTGAAGGTTAATTGGCCCAACTACAGTGAGGGATGCGCTGTCCGCGATAGCGGCAGCCCAAAGGAGAACTGCTTTCCTGCAGATGACGATAGCAGTCAGCGCGGCTGGCACGCGAGCTTCAGCATGTTGAAGCATATACAACTTCCCAAGCCCCTTCTGTTAGTCGCCCTCGTTCTGGTCTTGCCGTGGATCTGTCTTGGTGATCTTAAGCCGGAAATTACGTCGCAGCCGCAAAGCCGAACCAACATACTCGGGGAGAGCGTTCTCTTCACGGTGAGTGCTCAGGGCGACGAGCCGCTTGCCTACCAATGGTTCTTCAACGGTTGCCCGATTGCGGGGTGCACAAATGGTGATTTGCACCTGCCCTCTGTCCAGTACGGCAATGCCGGCAGTTACACGGCCATTGTTACGAATCTTTATGGTGCCGCAACGAGTTCCGTTGCCGCTCTCACCGTGTCTCGCACAGAACCGCTCGCCATCCCGGCACGACCCAGTCAAACGGGAACAGTCATAGCTTGGGGAAGTACGAACGACGGCGCCGTTAGTGTGCCCAATGACCTCACAAATGCGGTGGCCGTCGCTGGTGGTGGCAACTTCAGCATGGCGCTTTTGTCCGATGGAAGCGTGCGGGCTTGGGGCGCCAACGATTACCAGCAATGTTCGGTGCCGAACGGACTCTCGAACGTTGTGGCCATTGCCGCTGGCAGCGTGTTTGCGATGGCATTGCGGGCGGACGGGACGGTGGCGGCTTGGGGAGCCAACCATTCTGGTCAAACCACGGTGCCTTCCGATCTGGGGCGAGTTGTGGCCATTTCGGCAGGCTACATGGTAGCGATGGCTGTCGAAGAAGATGGAAAGGTGAGGGCTTGGGGTGGGGGGAGCGGCAGCATGATTCAAAACATGACGACGGGTGCCGTTCCGATTGTCAGTGTCATGGCGGGTGACGCGTATGCTCTGGCGTTGCGTGACGACGGTTCGCTGGTGTGCTCTGACGGACCTGCCGGATTTCCAAGTGACTTAGGTCCAGTGGCGGCGCTTAGTCCATACTGCGAGCGGCACCGGACCGTGCTTTTGTCCAATCAAACAGTGCGCTGCTGGGGGGATGGGGGCTCCAGCCGAACTGCGGTGCCTCCGGGCTTAAGCAATGTAATCATGGTGGCAAACGGAGGGGAGCATACGCTGGCGCTGAAGGCGAACGGTGACATCGTGGGTTGGGGAGGCAACTCATTCGGGCAGCTCACCTTTCCGACGAATCTGCAGGATGCTATTGCTGTCGCTGCCGGACACGTGCATAGCTTGGCGCTCGTGGTCGAGAAACCGATCATCCGGGAACAACCCCACAGCCGCACGAACTGGCTCGGCAGTTCCGCGACATTCGCTGTTGCCGCCGGAGGCAGCATTCCGCTGCAGTACCAGTGGCGGCTTGACGGACAACCGATTGCAGGAGCAACCGGTGCGACCCTGGCGGTGGAGGCGGTGAATGCGTCCGATGCTGGTTTCTACTCCGTCGTTGTGTCCAACGCCTTTGGCATCGCGACAAGCGCCGAGGCCACGCTCCACGTCGTAAACGTGTCAGCTTGGGGGGACAACTCGCAGGAGCAGTGCAATGTGCCCTGCACCCTGTCGAATGCTGTCGCGATTGCCGGTGGCGGTGTTTACAGTCTTGCCCTGCGGGCGGATGGTACGGTGCTCGGTTGGGGGGGCAAAACGCTGAATCAATTAGCAGGTCTGGAAGGAGTGAGTAACGCAGTGGCCATCGCGGCTGAGGAGTTGAGTAGCCTGGTCTTATTGAGTGATGGCAGCGTGCGGTCTTGCGGCAATAACGGTACTGGAATTGTGTTTCCTCCAGAACCAGATGGCGTGACTGCCATTGCGGCCGGCGAACGACATGGGTTAGCGCTTCGGGCGAGCGGGAAGGTCGAAGCCTGGGGATACAATGGCGAAGGTCAGGCGAGCGTGCCAAGTGGTTTGGGCAACGTAGTGGGGATCGCGGCAGGAGCTTGGCACAGTCTGGCACTCAAGGCAGACGGCTCGTTGATGGGTTGGGGACTGAACGACTACGGGGCGACCACGATTCCACAAGAAGCTTCGAATGTGGTGCAAGTTGCAGCGGGGGCACAGCATTCGGTTGCCTTGCGGGGTGACGGTACTGTTGTGGCGTGGGGACTTTCCACAAGTGGGCAGACTGCGGTCCCTCCTACCTTGAACAACGTGGTGGCGATCGCGGCTGGGACATACCACACCCTCGCGCTGCGGCGGGACGGCAGCTTGGTCGCGTGGGGTGGCGCCGGGCTTGACCTGGTGCCTGCGGGTTTGAGCGATGTAGTCGCGATCAATGGACGCGGATTACACGTGCTGGCCTTGCTTGGCAATGGCCGGCCAGCGATTACAGTGCATCCTCGGGCCCAGGCGTGGTATCAAGGTCAAAGTGCCCAGCTTCAGGTCATGGCGGTTGGGCGCGGAACGATGCATTACCAATGGCAGCATCAGGGAATGTTGCTTCCGGGTGCTACGCAGGCCGTTTTGCGGTTGAACCAAGTGACGACGGCCGATGCCGGGAGTTACTCCGTGGTGGTGAGTAATGCTCTGGGACAGACGACAAGTCAATCTGCCCTGGTGTCACTCATGCAGCCCATGGCCCTATCAATCCAAGGAAGCGGGAGCGTGACCAGCGAACCCGCGAGCCTGCTGCCTCCCATGGGGAGTCTGGTAACCCTCACGGCGAGCCCGGCACGCTGGTATGAGTTTCTCCGATGGAGTGATGGCAATACGAACAATCCACGTGTCATCACTGCCTCCTTGACCAACGAATACCGCGCGGTTTTCACGCCTACGAACGCCATGGAAAACTGGACCAACGGTGCCAGTGGTCAGATTTGGGAGGTGCCGGTGGGCACGCCGAAAGTGTTCATCAATGGCGATCTCACATTCGGGGGTAGTGCCCTGTACCCGCCGGAAGAATCGGTCGTGGTTTCACTCGAAAGCAGCCTGCCAGCCAGCTCGATCTTCTACACGCTGGATGGTTCGGAACCGGATGCTGGATCGGCCCCTTACACGGCTCCATTTCCCCTTACGGCGTCGTCCATCGTTCGTGCGGTGGCGTATGATGACGAGTTTGTCCTGATTCGCCGCTGCGATCCGGTTTCGATCTCTCTGCAACCCCGATTCAGCCTCACTGCCGGAACACCAGGCGGCGGCACTGTGTGGTTGAATCCCACCAACGGCCCGTACTGGAACGAATCCACAGTCAGCGTGGCTGCGGTCGCTTCCAGCGGCTGGATATTCTTGTGCTGGCTGGGAGACGTCGCTAGCACGAATCCCGTCGTGAGTATCGCGATGAACCGGGACAAATCCATCGAAGCCAGTTTCGGCACCTTCCTGACGAATGCCGTGTCCGTCGGCGGTGGCGGGAGCGTTTCGAACGATCCACCTTCGGGGCCTTACGCCTTTGGCTCGACAGTCCGACTGACTGCCTTGCCTCAGCCAGGAAAATACTTCGTTCGATGGCTTGATGCAGGTAATGGCATGAGTAATAGCCCGCTTGGCGTCACTGTCACGAACGCAAACCAGGGGTTCAGAGCCTTGTTCGGCTCGCTCAGCGGCAACAATCGCTCGCTGACCACCCTGGTCAACGGTCGAGGCAACGTCACCAAGACGCCGCAACTGGCCAATTACACGAACGGAGCGACGGTGCTGCTTTCCGTCACGCCCAACGCAAGCCAGGTTTTCCAGGGTTGGAGCGGGGATGCCAGCGGGACGAGCAATCCACTCAGCGTGCTGATGAACGGAAACAAGGTCATCACGGCGACGTTTGGAACGAATACGCCCTCCGCCAATCACCCCCCGAGCGTGACCATCACCAATCCGGGGGACGGGGCGGTGTTCACCGCCCCGGCGAACGTGATCATTCAAGGCGGCGCCACCGATGCGGATGGCACGATTGCACAGGTGCGGTTGTTTGCCGGCACGAACTTGCTGACCACGCTCACGAACGCCGCGTTCAGTTGCGTTTGGACCAACGCCCCCGTAGGCACGAACATCCTGTTGACCGCCGTCGCCACCGACAACGGGAATGCTTCCTCAACGTCTGCGCCGGTCGCCATCACGGTGAGCCTCCCGCCGCCGGGGCCGCCGGTGTTCTCGTTAAGCACCAACCAGCATTCGGTGATCGAGAACGGCGGTTCGGTAACCGTGACGGTGCTGAAGAATCTCAACAGTCTCGCGGGTACGGTGAACTACACAACGGCGGACGGGTCGGCGGTGGCGGTAGTGGCCGGCTTGGGAGATTATCACGCTGCGTCGGGCTCTTTGAGTTTCACTGACGGCGAGACGCTCAAGACCGTGGTGATTCCGGTCGTCAACGACTATTCCTTCGAGGGCAATCAGCAGTTCAGTTTCCTGCTGAGTCTGCCGGGCAGTGGTGGCAGCCTGAGCACGCCGAGCGGCGCGACGATCACCATCGTGGATGACGATCCGCCGGCCTCCACCAATTCCCTGCTGGAAACGGTCTTCCCCTCGGCCGTACCCGCACACGATGGGCAGTTGCGGGTGAACCTGCTGCCGGTCAGTGCCGCCGGGCAATGGCGACTCGTGTGGGAAACCGCCTGGCGCAACAGCGGGGAGACGATCGGTGGGCTGCCCAGTGGGAACTACGAGGTGGAGTTCAAACCGGTGGCGGGCTATCTGACGCCAGGAAACACCACCAATCCCGTGGTGGCCGGCAGTCTGAGCACCGTGACCAACCAGTACGCACTCAGCGGCTCGCTGAATTTCGGTTCGCTGACCGTGAAGATCGAACCCGTCGGGATGGGTGGGCAATGGCAGTTGCAGGGACAAAGCAGTTGGCTCAACAACGGTGCGACGCTGACGAACCTGGTGGCCGGCAATCACATCGTGGTTTTCAAGAGCGTTTTGGACTGGGTGACGCCGGCGCCGCGGGTGGTGTGGGTGGGAGCGGATCAGGACAACGCCATTGCGGTGACGTACCTGGTGGGGGAGACGTCCAGCGGCACGCCGCCGAGCGTGCTGCAGTTTGCGGATGCGACCAGTCCGGCCTTTGGTTTGCCTTACGCGTATAACGGGCAGCTCTGGTCGGAAGCAGGGTATGGGAGCGGCGCGGTGGTGAAACGGCGGGTGGTGCTGACAGCGGGCCACTTGGTGTTCAACGACGCCACGCTCAGCTACGTACCGGGGGTGAAATGGTTCTTCCAGCGGCAGAAGGGGGAATACGAACCGCCGGCCCAGACCGCGCGCGGCTGGTATGTCTTCAGCGGCTATGCCGCGGCGCGGACGAACGACGCCAGCCCAGGGGTCTCCTCGCCCGCGTCGCAGAACCTGGACGTGGCAGCGCTCTACTTTCTGGAAGACGCCGGGCGCGGTGGGCAGAGCGGATATCTGGTGTCGGAGCCAGGCGGGACGGAGTGGTTGCAGGCGAGCGCGCTCAAGATGCTGGTGGGGTATCCGGTGGAAACCGTCAGCGAATTGAATCGAGGACGGATGCACGCGACGACGCCCGGGAACATCAGCTTTGCGCTGGTGACCAATCGGGTGTTCAGCACGACGGCGATCCGGAGCTATCCAGGCAACAGCGGCGGGCCGCTGTGCGTGCAATACACCAACGGCACGTATTATCCAGCCGCAGTGTATCTGGGCGGCTCGGGTCAGACGATCGTGCGGGCGATAGACGGCGCGGTGGCGGACCTGATCAACCGGGCGGACGTAACGGCGAACACCGGCGACAACAACACGGGCGGCGGCGTCGTGCTATTGGCCTCTGGCGTGGGCACCCTGTTTGCGCCGGGGTATTTGCAGGTGGTGTTAGGCCCGCCGGAGGCGGTGGCGGCCGGAGCCGGCTGGCGGATTGCGCAATTGACCAACGCCACCTACTACAGTGACAACACGGCGACGTATGCGTTGCCGGCGGCGAGCTACACGCTGGTGTTCCGCACGAACGTGGCGGGGTGGCAGTCGCCGGCGAATCGGGCACTGCAACTGGCGGCCAACCAGACGACGGTGGTGACGGGGAACTACACGCGAGCCGGGGCAGTGGCGGTCGCGCCGACGGTGAGCAACGGGGCGGTGCAACTGACGTTCACCGCGCCAGTGGGGCAGCGATATGCGCTGGAACGGAGCACGAATCTCAGTCACTGGCAGGTGGTGGCGACGAATCCAGTGCCCGCCGATGGGGTGCTGCGGTTTGGCGATCCGATTCAGACTTCCAACCGCGCCGCCTTCTATCGGGCGCGCTTGGTGCCGTGAGACGGCCACAGACCAGGAGCAGCGGCAGCGCGGGAGGAGGCATTGAGCAGCGGCCTCCGGTTGCAGACCGATCTCGACAGACCGGACTCAAAGCCCGGCAGTCTCGTTGCTGACTTTTCGCGCTTCCGTGAGGAGCTTCCCTCTGCTAAAACCTCCGCGCAAGCGGAGCGCCGGTTGCGCCGGGCACGAAGGCTCTCTGACACTGGGTGGGCCCAAGACACAACATGAAACGCGAAGATTTTAACATGGCAACGGAGGAAGCCAGATGACGAGAACCTGTCAACATATTGCCGCAGCGCTCATGTTCCTGGCCTTGGCCGGAGCCGGAGAACGGGCGTGGGCGGTGGATTACCATGTCGGCACGGCGCAGGCGCTCCAGAACGCCCTGACGGAGGCAGCGGGCAACGGTTCTGCTGATGTTATCTACCTGACCAACGGGTACTACACGGGCAATTTCAACTTCAGCAGCGACCAGACAAACGGCCTGACGCTCCAAGCCGAGCAAGGCCTGGCCAACGACCAAGTGATCATCGACGGGGCCAACATCGGCCGAGGCCTGAATCTTTCCTTTTCCACGAATGCTCCGATCACGGTTCGGGGGGTGACCTTTCTGCGCAACTGTGGTGGCGGTGACAAGGCTGCCCTGCGACTCTCCACAGGAATCGGGAACGGAGCCAATGTGCTTGTGGAGGAGTGCCAGTTTCTTTCCCCAACCAACAAGTATGGGATGGGGCTGGAGATTGCGGCCGCAAAGAACACCACGGTTCGCCGGTGTGTGGTGATTGGAATTCCCAACAACTATGGTGGCAGGGGAATTTACATCTCCGGAACCGCGGGCAATGTCATCGTCGAAGAGTCGAACGTGGCTACCAACTCCGGAGGCGGGCTCTACATCGACAACTCTGCCAACATCATGGTGAGGAGCAACAACTTCACCGGCAATCCGGGCGGGGTGGGCGGCGGAGCTTCTTGCGCCGGCACGCTGATCACAATCGAAGGCAATACGTTTACCCAGAATTCGTCTTCCGGAGCCTACTGGTCATCCGGTGGTGGCGGCGGCGTATATTGCCTCGGCACGGCGACACTCGCTGGGAACACCTTCATTGGCAATTCCGCTTCCGGTTGGCAATACAGCCATGGGGGCGGAGCGTTGTGTTCCGGAGGAACAGCGACACTTACAGCCAACATCTTCAAGGGCAACTCAGCGGCTCGTGGAGGCGGTGTTTACTGTAGTGGTGGTGTGCTCACCAGCAACACCTTCACTGGTAACTGGGCAGGAGGTAACTCCGTCGGCGGCGGCGGGGCTGTCTGCGGTGGCGGGATCGTCTCGGGCAACACTTTTATCGGCAACTCAGCCGGTGGCGATAATGGTGGGGGACTCCATTTTGGAGACGGATTGATCTCCGATAACATATTCACGTTTAACTCGGCGTCATACGGTGGGGCCGTCTTCCACAACGGCAATGTACTGACGCTCACCAGAAACACGATGAAACAAAACACGGCAACGACCGGTGGCGGAGGCTATGTCGTGAGTACCACCGTGAAGTTCCTGGACAATCTGGTGGTGAAAAACTCACAAACCGGTTCTGGTTCCACCGGCGGCGGCATCTTCCTGAACGTCAGAACCTCGTTGGACATGATCAACAACACCATCTTCGGCAACACGGCGACCGGCAACGGCGGTGGAGTGGCTTTCCAGGTGGATGGCGTCACGGAAACACTGCACATCTACAACAATGTCATCTGGGGCAACTCGGCAAATGGCAGCGGCACGGATGTCCATTTGGCCGGGACAGGCTTGCGGAAGGAATTCCTCTTTAACAATGCCCACGGAATGTCTGGGTTGTGGGACGTCGCGCAGAACAACTTGGACGTGGATCCGCAGTTCTTCGATGCCATCAACGGAGAATACCACCTGCGTCCTGCCTCGCTTTGCGTCAATGCCGGCACCAACGGGGCACCTTCCCTGCCCGCGACTGATCTGGATGGCGACTCGCGTATCGCGGGCGGCACCGTGGATCTGGGTTGTTACGAGTTCTCGAACACCGCCTGCCACCCGGCGGATTCGAACAGTGATTGGGTGATCAGCGAGGCTGAGTTCACGACGTACGCTGCGGCGTGGAAGAACGCCCAGCCTTGGACCAATGGCCCCAGCCCCATCCCGGCGAACTACGTGACGCGCGCCGGCTATCTGAAGCAGAACGGCGGCCGGTACCATAACGACAGCAGCACCCGACCCACGAACTGGAAGCCGGGGATGTGATGAAGTCCGAAACTCGAAATCCGAAATCCGAAGGAAGCCCGAGAATCGAAGTCCGAAGGGCTCCGGTCATCGGCTGGGTTTTGGCTTTCCTGGTCGTTTTCGTCTTCGCGGCCAATGTCCAAGCACAAGTGACGGCCCCGGTCTTCATGCCGCCGTCAGGGACGCGGCTGCCGGTCACGGTGGTGATCACCAATGCCACGGCTGGTTCCTCGATCTACTACACACTGGACGGCACCGTGCCGGATACGAATTCCGTGCTCTACACCGCGCCGCTTGGCCTCACAAACTACGCGGTGCTCCGGGCCCGAGCTTTCGCGTCCGGCCAGTCGCCGAGTGACCCGATCTCCGCCGTTTATCTCGACTGGACTGATCCGCCCGGCGTCAGTTGCGCGCGCAGCGTGACGAATGATGTGCCCGAACAACCGCTCGTTTCCGTGCAAGTCAGCGGCGTGCCCACCGGAGCTTGTTTTAGCGTTGAGGAGCAGTTGCCCGCGCTCCTTCAGGCTTCAGCGATTAGTGCTGGCGGTGTGTACATTGCCAGCAACCACGTGATTCGTTGGGGGCCGTGGACAAATGAAGCTGCCGCCACGGTGGAATATCGTCTCGCGGGGCTGCCGGGCATGTATCCCGTGGAGGGTTCGGTTTCGGTGGACGGTGCGTGGACTTTCAACCCCGCCCCCTCTCAGGTCACGGTGCAGACGGTCAGTTCCGGCCCTTTGCCCAGTGAACCGCCGCAGGTGGCGGCTCCCGCCTTCACGCCGGCCAGTGGCGGCGGCGTGCCGGTCACAGTCACCATCACGGATGACACCCCCGGCGCATCCATCTACTTCACGCTAGACGGCACGCTGCCCACGACCAACTCCACGCGTTTCAGCAGTCCGCTGGTGCTCACGAACGAGACCGTGCTGCGGGCGCGCGCCTTTACCAACGGCTGGACGCCCAGCGTTGCCAGCGTGGCCTACTACGGTCCGCCCCGGCCCCCGCTGGATGCTCAAGTGGCGCGGAGCGTTGACGCAACGCAGCCCTCCCTGCCGGGGCTGAATCTGGAAATCGCGCCGGGAACGAATGCCGCGTGCTTTGCCTTGGAGGAGTGGCTGCCGCGAGGGCTTGCACCCTTGGGTATCAGTTCAAATGGAGTGTACGACTCCAGCGCAAACGTGATTCGCTGGGGACCGTTCTTCGGCAGCAACGCGCTGCCCTTGAATTACCACGTTGTCGGTCCGCCGGGGAACTATACTTTTCACGCAACGTGGAGCGTGGATGGGCAAAGCAACAGCGGGATCCAAGGCACAAACGTGGTGCTTGCCTCCGGCTCCGGCGGACTGCCTTTGATCCTCGTGAACGGCCTTTACGCGAGAGAGCGCTGGCTGGATTCGACCAGGGCGGCCGAAGTGGCGATGTTCCTGCCGCCAAGCCCCGATTCCACGTTCATCTGGTATTCTCTGGACGGCAATGAACCGTACTTGGATTATACGGGATCGTTCGCCATCACCGAGTCGTGCCTGATCCGAGCCGCGCTGTATGACGCCGGCTACAACAAGCTCAGCGAGGCGGAGCCGATGACAGTGCATCTGCTGCCGCTGTATCCGCTGACCAACAACACCCCCGGCGGTGGCGCCGTGCTGACCTCGCCGAACGAAGTCGCCTACTTCAGTCACACGACCGTTGCCCTCACCGCCACGAATTATCCCGGCTGGACGTTCATGCGTTGGGAGGGCGATGTTTCGGGAACCAACGCCACAAACAGCATCGTCATGGATGGTCCGAAGTCCATGAAAGCGGTCTTTGGGACGTCCTTGGGAACGAACGTGGTCCCGCCGGCCAGCGGGTACGTGACACCGTACCCGGCGCAGACCCTCTATCCGTACGGCGGCAGCGTCTGCCTGTCTGCGGTGCCGACGGGCAACTACTACTTCGGCCAGTGGCAAAACGCGGCGACTGGCCAAACCAACACGCCGCTGACGTTCGTCGTGACCCATGCCAACACCAACGTAACGGCGCGCTTCTACCCGCTGAGCGGCAACAACCGTTCGCTGGCCGTGATCGTCAACGGCGAAGGCACGGTGACGCGATCGCCCTACCAGAACTACTATACGAATGGGGCCAGCGTGCTGCTCTCTGCGATGCCGACGCCGGGCCAACCCTTCCAAGGATGGGGCGGCGATGCAGGCGGGACGAACAATCCGTTGAGCGTGCTGATGAACGGAAACAAGGTCATCACGGCGACGTTTGGAACGAATACGCCCTCCGCCAATCAACCGCCGAGCGTGAGCATCACCAATCCGGCGGACGGAGCGGTGTTCACCGCCCCGGCGAACGTGATCATTCAAGGCGATGCCAACGATGCGGATGGCACGATTACACAAGTGCGGTTGTTTGCCGGCACGAACCTGCTGACCACGCTCGCGAGCGCCGCGTTCAGTTACGTTTGGACCAACGCCCCGCTCGGGACGAACCTCCTGACGGCGGTGGCGACGGACAACGGCGGTGCTTCCTCCACCTCCGCCCCGGTCATCGTCATGGTCAATCTCCCGCCGCTGGGGCCGCCGATTTTCTCGCTGAGCTCGAACCAGTATTCCGTGGTGGAGAACGGTGGTTCAGTGACCGTGACGGTACGCAAGAGTCTCAACAGTCTCGCCGGGACGGTGAACTACACGACCCTCAGCGGGTCGGCCGTGGCCGTGTCGGGCGGGTTGGGCGATTACTATCCGGCGTCCGGGTCGCTGAGTTTCACCACCGAGGAAACGAGCCAGACGGTGACCATTTCCATCGTGGATGACCTTGCGTACGAAGGCGACCAGCAATTCAGTTTTGCGTTGAGCCTGCCGGGGTCCGAGGGGAGTCTGGGCAGTCCCGCCACGGCGACGATCTCGATCATCGAGAACGATCCGCCGGTGTCCACGAATTCATTGCTGGAGCGGTTGAATCCGGGCGCGGTGCCGCGGCATGACGGGCAATTGCGGGTGAGCTTGCTGCCAGCCAGCGCGGGCGGGCAATGGCGGCTGGTGTGGGAGACGGCGTGGCGGAACAGCGGGGCCGTGATCAGCGGGATGCCGGGCGGGAATTACGAAGTCGAGTTCAAGCCGGCGACCGGGTATTTGCCGCCGGGCAACACGACCAACCCGGTGGTGGTTGGCAGCCTCACCTCGGTGACCAACCAGTACGTCGTGAGCGGGACTCCTCAGTCTGGCTCGCTCTCGGTGTTGATCGAGCCAGCGGGTGTGGGCGGGCGATGGCGGTTGCAGGGGGAAACCGTCTGGCTGGAGAGCGGCTTCGTGCTAACAAACGTGTTGGCGGGGCCACAGATCGTCGAGTTCAAGAGCGTTGCCGACCGGGTGACGCCGACGGCGAGAGTGATTTGGGTGGAGGTGGATCAGCTCAACTCGGTGGCGGTGACCTATCTGGTGGCTAGCGCCACGGGGGCCACCCTGCCAGGTGTACTGCAGTTTGACGATGCGACCACGGCGATTGAGGGGCAGCCGCCTTTCGGCTGGACGGGCCAGTTGTTGTCGGAAACCGGATATGGCAGCGGGACGGTGGTGCGACGGCGGGTGGTGTTGACCGCCGCGCACGTGGTCTTCAACGACGCGACCTTGAGTTATGTGCCGGGGGTGCGCTGGTTCTTCCAGCGGTATGCAGACGAGTATGAGCCGCCGGCACAGAGCCCGCGCGGGTGGTATGTGTTCAGCGGCTACGCGGCGGCGCGGACCAACGATGCCAGTCCGGGCGTCTCCTCGCCCGCGTCGCAGAACCTGGACGTGGCGACGCTCTATTTTCTCGAAGACGCCGGGCGCGGCGGGCAGAGCGGTTATCTGGTCTCGGAGCCGGGCGGGACGGAGTGGCTGCAAGCCAGTGCGCTCAAGTCGCTGCTGGGATATCCGGTGGAGATGGTCAGCGAGTTAAACCGGGGCAAGCTGCACGCGACACTGCCGGGGCTGGTGTCCTTCGCGTCGGTGACCAACCGGGTGTTCGGCACGGCGGGGATCCGTGGCTATCCGGGCATGAGCGGTGGGCCGCTTTGCGTGAAACATCCGAGCAACGTCTATTACCCGGCGGCGGTCTATCTGGGCGGCTCGGGGCAGACGATGGTGCGGGCGATAGACGGGGCGGTGGCGGATCTGATCAACCGGGCGGACGTCACGGCGAATACGGGCGACAACAACACGGGCGGGGGTGTCGTGCTGTTGACGCCCGGTGCAGGTACCCTTTTTGCGCCGGGGTATTTGCAGGTGGTGCTGGGCCCGCCGGAGGCGGTGGCGGCGGGGGCGGGTTGGCGGATCAGCCAGCTTACGAACACGACGTGGTACAGCGACAACACGGCGACGTATGCGTTGCCGGCGGCGAGCTACACGCTGGTGTTCCGCACGAACGTGGCGGGGTGGCAGTCGCCGGCGAATCGGGCACTGCAACTGGCGGCCAACCAGACGGCGGTAGTGACGGTGAACTACACGCGAGCCGGGGCGGTGGCGGTCGCGCCGACGGTGAGTAACAGGGCGGTGCAACTGACGTTCACCGCGCCGGTGGGGCAGCGGTATGCGCTGGAACGCAGCACCAATCTCAGTCACTGGCAGGTGGTGGCGACAAATCCAGTGCTCGCCGACGGGATGTTGCGGTTCAGCGACTCAATGCAGCCGTCCAACCGGGCTGCGTTCTATCGTGTCCGATTCGTGCCGTGATCCGGCTGCGAGTGGTTTGGAGTGTGCTAGTCGGAGGCTTCCGCCTGCCGGACGAAGGTCTGGAGGCGCTGTTGAATCTGCTGCAGTTGCGGCTGCAATTGCTTAAAACGCGGGTCTCCCAGCCATGCTCCCACCACGCGTAGTGCATCGCGATCGCGGCGGGTGAGCGCCGTCCCATCCGGTGTGTCGAGTCGAGTCAGCAGATTGTGCGAGACCATGTAGTTCGCATTCGGAAACACACCCGCGAAGACGTTCAACTCCGAGGGTTGAAGTCTTGGATCAAGAAGGTAGCGCTCCAAAAGCGCTCGCTGGCTCTCAGTGCCAACGTCCGCACGAGCGAAGTAGTTCGCCCGGGTGGGCTCGCGTCCCCGCATCATGTCAGGGTTCTGTTGCAGCACGGCGAGCGTCTCCGCAGGCTGCTGAATGACCATGCGATCCAAGGCCAAGAATGCGGCATGTGCGACAGCCGGATTGTCCGGACTTCTGAGCAGGCTGCTCAAGGGGGCAAGCAGATTCGTCCCACCCAGATGCACTGCCACATCGAACGCCTCAAGAAAACCGGCCGAAGCAGACCTCGCCCAAGGCTCGTGAGCGAGCATCTCGGCGAGCTTTCGTTCAAGGAGGGCACGCGATTCAGGGCTGGTATCTCCCCACGCCAGATTCCGTAGAGCCACGGCCCATTCATCGGACGAGGTGGGCGATGCCAGGATGCCTCTGGCACACGCCGCAGCGGCTTTTGGGTCAAGTCGTGCCAACAAGTCGAGCAGAAACACGCGCAACGATGGCCAGTCCGCCAAGAATCCGTCAAAGCCGACCTGAAAGGGGAGGCGCGTGGGTACATCTTTTCTTGAATCGAGGAAGGCCTGGATGGTGGCAATGGCAGCGGCGGGAGGAAGTCCCATCAAAGAGGATTCCAATTTGCGGAGTTCATCGTGAACGGTGGCTGAGTCCGCTGGGTTTCGGAGGTGAGCGAGGGTGGTTTCAAGCTGGAATGCTGCTGTTTCGAGGAGGTTGGAGCGGGTTCCTGCCTGGACGTTCCTGGCAGGTTGGACGGCGTCCGGAGCCGGTTCTGTGCGCCACGGGATGGTAGCGAGCAGCCACCCCAGGATGCCGACAGTCAATCCTGCGGCAGACACCGTGACAACAGTGATTACTCTTTTGCCCACCAAATCCATGTTTTGCCTTGAGACGATACACGTAAACTCCTAGCGTCGCTCTCGCAAGCCCAGACGCATTCAGGCACGACTCGGGCGAAGGCGATGAATTCACGCGCAACATCGGACAGGAGCAAAGGGCTTCCGCGGCGATGGCTCGCTGTGGTGCTGTTCGGAGCGAGTATCGCGTTAATGGTCCCCGACGTTTCGGCACAGACCAGCGCTCCCCGTCCACCCGGCACGGTCGTTGCACGGGTTGGCCCAGTCGAGTTCCTGCGGGCCGAAGCCACAACATGGTATGCTGCGCCAACCAATCACGCGTTGTTTGTAGGGGATCGTCTCCGCACGTTGGAGGACGGGCGGGCGCTGGTGGAGCTGCAGGACCTCTCGCAGCTCCGACTGAACCCGCGCAGCGAGCTTTCCATCACGCCGCCCCGTTCGGCCTCGGCCAGAAGCCGCATCCAGTTGTGGAAGGGGTTACTGTACCTGTTGCATCGGAATCCGCCGGGTGAGATCGAAGTCGATACGCCCGTTGGCATTGCCGCAATCGAAGGCACTGAGTTTGTGTTGGGCGTGGATGAGAGTACGGGTGCCACCACGCTCTCCCTCCTTGACGGTCGCGTTGAGATGTCAAATGAGTTTGGGAGGGTCTCGCTTGTCAGTGGTGAACAAGGGGTCATGGAACGCGGACTCCCGCCGCGCAAGACGGCGGTGATCGAGGCGCGAAATGTCGTGCAATGGTGTCTCTACTATCCTGGAGTGCTGGACCCGGACGAACTGGAATTTGATGAGCAAGCCCGCAACGCCCTTTCGGCATCGCTGAGTGCGTACAGGGATGGAGATTTGCTGGCCGCCATGGCGGCCTATCCTCCTGGAAGGGGGCCAAAGTCCGCGACGGAAAGAACCTTCCTAACCGCGCTGCAACTCTCGACGGGGCGCAGGTCGGATTTAGATGCGTTGGTCGCGGAATTGGAGACCGGGCACGACAATTCGCGTGCTTTGCGGTTGCTGATTGCTGCCGTGCGCGGCGAAACGGTCGAGGATCCCGGCGACACAAACAACGCCAGTCTGTGGTTGGCGCGTTCCTACTACCGGCAATCACAGCGCGATCTGGACGGGGCACTGCAGCGCGCGCAAAACGCGGTTGAGCTTTCCACGAACTTCGCCTTCGGCTGGGCACGGGTGGCGGAACTGGAGTTCAGCCTTGGCCGGGTCTCCCCGGCGGAACGGGCCTTGAATCGGGCGCTGGAACTTGCCCCGCGCAATGCCCAGGCTCACGCATTGCGCGGATTTCTCTGGCTCGCGCGGGGTCGCAATGCTCCCGCAGAAGGCTCGTTCCAGCGGGCGATCGAGATTGATCCGATGCTGGCAAACGCGTGGCTGGGGCGGGGGTTGGGCAAGATACGCGCGGGCCGCGAAAGCGAAGGCCGAGGCGATCTGCAAACCGCTGCGCTGCTGGAACCGAACCGATCTTTGCTGCGCAGCTACTTGGGCAAGGCGTTTGCCCACGAAGCCCTGTTTACGCGTGATGTGGCGAAACGGAAGGAGTTGCGTGGTCTGGCAGAAGCGGAGTTGGCTCTGGCCAGACGGCTGGATCCGTTCGACCCAACGCCCTGGCTTTATTCGGCCTTGATGTTGCACGACGAGTATCGTACGGCGGAGGCAATTCATGACTTGGAACAATCTCAACTGCTGAATACCAACCGTGCGGTCTATCGCTCGCGGTTGTTGCTGGACCAGGACCAGGCGGTGCGCAGCGCGAACCTCGCGAGCGTCTTCGAAGACGCCGGAATGACTGATGTGGGCGTGCGCGAGTCGGCACGGGCGGTTTCATTCGACTACGCGAATTACTCGGCCCATCTGAATCTCGCGAGCAGTTACAACCAGTTGCGCGACCCGACGCGCTTCAACCTGCGTTACGAGAGCGAGTGGTTCAACGAGCATCTGCTGGCCAGCCTGCTGGCCCCGGTGGGTGCGGGGGCGCTCTCGCAGCACCTCTCGCAGCAGGAGTACTCACGGCTGTTCGCCGGCAAGCAGTATGGGTTGAACGGAACGACGGAGTATTTCAGCGACGGGGAGTGGCGGCAGACGGCGTCGCAGTTCGGCACGTTCGGCCAGACGAGCTATGCGCTGGACCTCGATTACCAGCACAAGGGGGGCGTGCGCCCGAACAACGACGTGGAACGCATCGAATGGTATACGCGCATCAAGCAGCAGATCACGTCGGAGGATTCCCTGTTGTTGCTCGCCAAGTATCAGGACTACGACGCCGGCGACAATTTTCAGTATTACGATCCGGCCGCCGCACGGCCGGCGTTCCGCTTCACCGAGACGCAGTCTCCATTGCTGCTGGGGGGCTGGCATCACGAGTGGTCGCCCGGAGTCCATACGCTCATTCTTGGCGGACGACTCGAGAATGATCAGCATTTGAGTGACACGAACGCGAACCAGCTGGTCGCCGTGGTCAATCCGGCCGGGGTGATTGACCCAACCACCACGGTGCCGTTTGACGTGCAGTATCACAGCGAGTTCGAGACGTACACGGCGGAGCTAAACCAGATTTTTCAACGGGCAAGGCACACGGACATTCTGGGTGCGCGCTACCAAGACGGACGTTTCCAGGCGGATGCGGTCATGGAGAATCCGCCGCCCATGTTGGCCCCGCTGTTCGCCCTGCCGGAGGTGTCCATCACGGATGCGGATTTCCAGCGGATGACCTTTTACGGCTATCATCACTGGGAAGTGTTGGATGGTTTGATGCTGATTGGGGGGCTGGCTTACGACGAGCTGACCTACCCTGCGAACTACCGTCGTCCGCCGCTGGAGAGTGAAGAAGCGCACAAGGGGCGATGGTCGCCGAAAGCTGCGGTCATTTGGGACTTCGCGCCACGCGCGCGACTGCGCGGTATCTTCAGCCAGGCCGTCGGTGGGGTTAGCTACGATGAAAGCGTACGCCTGGAGCCCACGCAACTGGCTGGATTTGCCCAATCCTTCCGCTCGGTCATTTCCGAGTCGCTGGTGGGCTCGGTGGAAGCGCCAGAGTACCAGGTTGCCGGCGGGGCGCTGGATTTGAGGCCGTGGACGAATGCCTGGTTGAGTTTGCAGGCCGAGAACCTGCAGGCCAAGATGGAACGTGACTTTGGCCTCTTTGCGTTCGATTTCTTCGGCTCGCCGGCGGGCCTGCCAGCCAACACCGCGGAGTGCTACGACTATGACGAATGGCAGGTGCGGTTGATATTTAACCAGATTCTAGGCCGAGCATGGTTTTTGGAGGCGCAATACCAGTTCACACGCTCGGAGTTAGATCGAACGTTGCCGACCATTCCCGCGTCGCCGACCTTTGCGCGGTCCACGACCGCGAGAGCGGACCTCCACGAGGGGCGACTGGCTGCAACGTGGCGGTCACCCACGGGGTTCTTCACGCGCGGTGAGATTCGATGGTTTGCGCAGGATCTCGGCGGAGACGGAGAGCAACCACCGGGCGATTCGTTTCCGCAGTTGAACCTTTACGCGGGCTACCTTTCTTCTGAGCGCCGCGCGGAACTTATGCTGGGCGTGCTCAACCTGACCGACGAGGATTACCGGCTCAGTCCTTTGAACTACTATCTTGAGATGCCGCGCGAGAGACTCTTCTATTTGCGCTTCCGGTTTAATCTCTAGCCATGATGCTTCCCTACCGAGGTGCGAAGTTGCAACGCAAACGCTGGCTGGCCGGCGGTGTGGCGATGATCGTCGTTGCCTTGGTGCTCATGGCAACGCCCTTAGGCGACGGGTTTGCGACTTTGAGCTATGACCTGCCGTTCCTGTTTCGTGGAGGCATCGCGGACACCAATGTCGTGGTGTTGCTCGAAGACCGCGCGTCGCTCGACGCGCTGGGGGAGAAGTCCTGGCCGCCGTCGCGCGCTGTCCACGCGCGCCTCGTGGAGCGCCTGCGCGAAGAAGGGACGAAGCTTGTGGTGTTCGATATTCTGTTCCGTAGCGAGCGACCGGGGGAGGATGAAGCGTTGGCCACGGCCATCAAGCGACACGGCAACGTGATTCTCGGCTGCGTTCCCGAAACGTCCGCGCAACAACTGGGCAACCTGCCGGGCACTCAGCTCGCCGAGTTCAAGCCGCCCACGGATGCGCTGCGCACCAACGCCACCGGGTGGGGATTACTGCTGGTGGGAAATCTGGATGCGTCCTACGGCGTCCGGAAGATGATGGCTGGGTGGAGGGGAAGGGAGGCC
>CAZWJC010000082.1:0-25009 GCA_964634255.1 uncultured Verrucomicrobiota bacterium
TCAAGCTCGACGGCAAGGAATACAAGCTCCTCAGCTCGGACGATCTCCTCGCCATCCTCGAATAACTGAACCCGAATCGAAACCAAACATCTGACAAAACATTATGGCAGCAAAACAACTACTCTTTGATGAGGCCGCACGGCAGGCGATTCTGCGGGGCGTGAGCAAGCTCTCCCGCGCCGTCACCGCCACGCTCGGTCCGAAGGGCCGCAATGTCGTTCTCGACAAGAAATTCGGCTCCCCCACCGTCACCAAGGACGGCGTGACCGTCGCCAAAGAAATCGAACTGGAAGACCCCTACGAGAACATGGGCGCCCAGATGGTCCGCGAAGTCGCGAGCAAGACCAGCGACGCCGCGGGCGATGGCACCACCACCGCCACCGTGCTCGCGGAGTCCATCTACCGTGAAGGCCTGAAGTTCGTCACCGCCGGCGGCAACCCCATCGGCATCCAACGCGGCATCGGCAAGGCTGTGGAAGCCGCCGTGACGCAGCTCGAGAAGCTCGCCAAGAAGGTCAAGGACAAGGACGAAATCAAGCAGGTCGCCACCGTTTCCGCCAACTGGGACACCACCATCGGCGAAATCATCGCCGACGCGATGGACAAGGTCGGCAAGGACGGCACCATCACGGTTGAGGAAGCCAAGTCCATTGAGACCACGCTCGAAGTCGTCGAAGGCATGCAGTTCGACAAGGGCTATCTCTCGCCCTATTTCGTCACCAGTGCCGAGACGATGGAAGCCAAACTCGAAGACGCCTACATCCTGATCTACGAAAAGAAGATCAGCAGCCTGAAAGACCTGCTCCCCGTGCTGGAGAAGGTGGCGAAGATCGGCAAGCCGCTGCTCATCATCTCCGAGGAAGTGGAAGGCGAAGCTCTCGCGACCCTCGTGGTGAACAAGCTGCGCGGCACGATCAACGTCTGCGCCGTCAAGGCGCCGGGCTTCGGCGACCGCCGCAAGGCCATGTGCGAAGACATAGCCATCCTCACGGGCGCCAAATTCATCAGCGAAGACCTCGGCATCAAGCTCGAGGGCATTGAACTGAACGACCTCGGCCGCGCCAAGAGCATCGTCGTGGACAAGGAAAACACCACGATTGTGGAAGGCCACGGCAAGGCCTCGGAAATCCAGGGCCGCGTCAGCCAGATCCGCCGTCAGATCGAGGAAACCACCTCGGACTACGACCGCGAGAAGCTGCAGGAACGCTTGGCCAAGCTCGCCGGTGGCGTAGCTGTCATCAATGTCGGCGCCGCGACCGAGTCCGAGATGAAGGAAAAGAAGGCCCGCGTCGAAGACGCGCTGCACGCGACCCGCGCGGCAGTGGAAGAAGGCATCGTCGCCGGTGGCGGCGTGGCCCTCATCCGCTGTCTGCCCGCGATCGAGGCCACCAAGGGCGCGAACGAAGACGAGAACATCGGTATCAGCATCGTCAAACGCGCTGTGGAATCCCCGTTGCGCGCGCTGGCCAGCAATGCCGGCGACGAAGGCTCCGTCATCGTGGACAAGGTCAAGAAGGGCAAGGGCAACGAAGGTTACAACGTCGCCACGGGCGAATACGAAGACCTCGTCAAAGCCGGCGTGGTGGACCCGAAGAAGGTCACCCGCACCGCGCTGCAGAACGCCGCGTCCATCGCGGGCCTGCTCCTGACCACGGAATGCCTCATCACCGAGATTCCGAAGAAGGAAACCCCGCCTCCGGCCGGTGGCCCGGGCGGCGGCATGGGCGGCATGGACTACTAAGTCATCCGTAGGTTCGGAGGAACCGATTAGCAGAGGCGAGGCCGGGCACCCGGCCTCGCCTTTCTCGTTTCAAGCGGCGGCACGGAATCGTCATGCCCGAAAAAGAAGTTGAACCGGATCGGTTTCCAGCCGATGGGTAAGCACATGATCAATAACCGGCGCTGGGCGACAATTCTCGCAGGGGTTTCCATGGCCACGGCCAGCCAGGCGGCCGTGGTCAATCTGCTGGGCGACAAAACAAGCTGGCCCACCACTTGGACCGCTTTGACAGGAACTGGCTTGGTGGATGCCAAGGGGGATTACGCCAGCAACAGCCGGCTGGATTTGGTCGGCGACTCAACCGACCGCGTCAGTTATTGGTCCCAGGACAACGAGTATGCGTATTTCCGCTTTCGGCTGGCCGTCGCTACGGTCACGACCGCCTCGGATTTTGACGGCCACAGCTATTTCATCTTCATAGACAAGGTGGGCAGCACCCCGGAATCCTATCCACAGTTCGCGTTTTCGTGGGACGGACAGCAGAACCATTACCTGGAAATGAACACCAACCGGAACACAACCGCCACGCAGTGGAGCGGGCATCGGGTGGACGATTTCGACGGCAGCCCCGGCCAGAAAGGCGCCAGCGACATCAATGGCGCGACGCGGACTCCTCAGGATGGATTCGCCCGGGCGGTGGATGGGCAAGCCACCACAAGCTTTGGCACCACCACCTTCTTCGACGTCGCGGTGTCGTGGAACTACATGACCAACCAGAACACAGGCTTGGGGCCGGGGCAAACCTGGCAGGTGGCTTTCGGCAGCACCAGTGGAGCGAATGAGCATTCAGGCGTCAATGCGGACATGGTCGGTGGCGGGACGCTCGACTTCGCCATCAACCAAGGATGGAGCGATGCCATCAACGTAACTGCCGTTCCTGAGATCCCCGCTTCGCCATGGCTCGTACTGGGCTTTGCTGGCTTGGTCGTGGGCGGCAGTCGCCTTCGGGCCTTGGTGGGGAGTTCGCGGTGGTTTGCGAAGTCTTGAAGCGGCTCAAAGAGACCGCGGCAGGCGCACGGGACAAACACTCAGGCGTTGACTCCTCCTCCTGCAGCCGGATTTGGGCAGCGACAGGTTGGCTGATCCACGACATGCAAGACCCGGCGCGCGGGGCTCTCCTGCGTGTAGAGAGAGAATTCAAAGGGCGTCTGCCGGTAGCTTCCGTCCAGAAGTCGCCGCATCCGGTGTTGAACGATCCAGAGCGGCGAGAGCGCCCGCATCCAGGTTGGTGATGTGTCGCGCAAGCGCCGCCACTCCTCGCGCCACACGGGTTGCTGACCCAGATTTCCGCCGGTTTGGGTAAAGACCGAGGTGAACCTTCGCAGTGCCGCCATCCGCACGCCGGCTCGCAGCAGGCGCACCATCCACTCTCCATCGCCGCCGGAGCGATAGCTCGGGTCGAAGAAGAAACCGCCCGAGGCAATCAGCCGGCGGCGGAAGAACATGCCGCAGCTCAGAGTCGAGAGATGACACGTCCACGTATGGGCCAACAGCGGCGGTTGGACTTTGCGATGGCAAAGGTAGCGGCCCTCTCCATCAGCCATGACGACGTCGCCAAAGAGCACGTCCACTTCCGGATGGACGGCAAAGAAATCCACCGCGGCTTGGAGCGTGCCGGGGAGATATTGTTCGTCGCAGTTCAGGTAGGCGCAGATGCCACTGCTGGCCCGGCGTAGTCCGCGGTTGATGGCGTCGTACATGCCGCTGTCCTTCTCCACATACGCCCGCACGCGCACATCGGACTTAAGCCAGTCCAAGGTGCCGTCGTCCGAACCGGCATCTTGAACGAGGTGCTCCACCTCCACGCCTTGATCCGCCACGGATGCGATGCACAGCCGCAGCCAGGGGCCGCTGCGGAAACTGGGTGTGATGACGGATACGCGCACGGTCGGAGCCGAGTCAGGCCTACCAACAGAATTGGCGTGGCTCCTCAGTCAGCCTTGGGCGCATCCGGCACTTTGCGGCGGACGCGCGCCGGATTGCCGGCCACGATGGCATGCGGCGGAACATCCTTGGTGACGACGCTGCCCGCGCCAACGATGGCACCTTCGCCAATCGTCACGCCGCCCAGGATGACGGCGCCGCTACCGATGGAGGCGCGCTTGCAGACGTGGGTCGGGATCACCTTCCAGTCCTTCTCACTTTGCGGCGTGCCATCGAGATTCGCCGCGCGCGGGTAAAGGTCATTGATGAAAACCACGTTGTGGCCAATGAAGCATTCGTCCTCGATGACGACGCCTTCGCAGATGAAGGTGTGGCTTGAAATCTTGCAGCGCCGGCCGATCTTGGCGTTCTTCTGGATTTCGACAAACGTGCCGACACGGCTTTCGTCGCCGATTTCGCAACCATAGAGGTTCACGAAAGCGTAGATGGCGACGTCCTTGCCGAGCTTGACGCTCGGGGCAATGCGGGAGAATTCGGGTTTGGGAGTCTGGCTCATACGGGGGTTCGTTGGCCGTGAGCGGCCATGGATTTGCTCGCAGCTTCGAGCAACCGCACCACGCTCAAGCCGGCTTGGCCGTCGGATTGCGGTGGCTTCTGTTCGTGGACGCACTGGGCGATGTGCTCGCACTCGGCGGCCAGGGCTTCGCGGATGTCGAGCTTCGGCGCCCACATGTCGCCCATCCGGTAATCCACCAGCGTGCGGTAGATGCCTTCCTTGGTCGTGACATTGATGCCGCGGTCGTAAAGCCGAACCTTCTCGCTCGGCTCCATATCGTCATACACCAGCATCCTCCGGCTGCCGCCAATGAGAATTTGGCGCACTTTTACCGGCGAAAGCCAGTTCACGTGGAAATGCGCCAGAAAGCTGTCCGCGTAATGCACCGTCATGTAGGCCACGTCCACCAAGCCGCTGCCCGTGTGATCTGAACCCACAGCCGTCACGTGCGTCGGGCCTTGCGGAATCAGGTGCGTCAGGATGGAGAGATCGTGCGGCGCGAGGTCCCAGAGCACGTCGATGTCGTGTTGGAACAGGCCGAGGTTCACCCGAACCGAATCGAAGTAATACAGGCTGCCGAGTTCACCCGATTCGATGAGCGACTTGGTCTTTTTCACCGCGCCCGTGTAAATGAACGTATGGTCCACCATCAGCAACACGCCCTTGCGGCGCGCGAGTTCCACGAGTTCCTCGCCCTCGGCTACGGTGCGAGTCATGGGTTTCTCGACGAGCACGTGTTTGCCGTGTTCGAGGGCTTGCTTGGCCAGGGCATAATGCGTTGAAACCGGTGTGGCGATGGCGACCATGCCCACGCGCTTGTCGTTCAGGACATCCTCGATGCGATCGGTCGTGGCCAGAGTGGGGTAGCGCTTGCGGGCGAGTTCACAACGTTGCGGGCGGCTGTCCACACACCACAGGACGTTGACGCCGGGGGTTTCAGAGAAATTCCGGAGGAGGTTGGGCCCCCAATAGCCGTAGCCGATGATCCCGATGTTCATAAAGCCAGTTGGTGTATCACTGCCGGGCATTCTTCATTCCCTCTCCCGCGGTGGCAACTGTAAAGTCTGTCGGCTTCGGGAAGGCGCATGACGTGCGAACGAATCGCTCCGCCGGTGGCCTTGGTTGCGGGCTTCAGGCTTGCCGTGCTTGGCAGTGCGGAATTACAGTGCGGCGGCTCGGCCCCATAGCTCAAATGGATAGAGCAGCAGTTTCCTAAACTGCGGATCGCCGTTCAATTCGGCGTGGGGCTACCATCCCATCTCAGCCCGCCGCGATTTCCTGCGGCCCCTTGCCGCCGTTCACCAGGAACAGGGCGGCCATGCGCACGGCCAGACCGTTGGTCACCTGCTCCAAGATCACCGAGCGATCGCTGTCGGCGATGTCGCTGTCAATCTCCACCCCGCGGTTGATCGGGCCGGGGTGCATGATGAGCGCGTCGGGCTTGGTCATCGCCAAGCGAGCTTTGTTCAGGCCGAAGAGCTGGGTGTATTCGTTGATGCCAGGGAACATTGTCTTGCGCTGCCGCTCGTGCTGAATGCGCAAGAGATTGATGATGTCCGCATCGCGGATGGCTTCCTCGACGTTGTGCGTGATGCGGCAGCCCATCTGCTCGAAGGTGCGCGGGACGAGGGTGGATGGCCCGCAGAGCGTCACCTTCGCGCCGAGTTTGGTCAGCGCCCAGATGTCCGAACGCGCCACGCGGCTGTAAAGAATGTCGCCCAGGATGGTCACATTCAGCCCGGCGATGCGGCCCTTGCGCTCCCGGATGGTGAAGGCGTCGAGCAAGGCCTGCGTGGGATGTTCATGCGCGCCGTCGCCGGCGTTGATGACGTGAGCGTTCAAGACGCGAGACAGAAAGTGAGGTGCGCCAGCGGCCGTGTGGCGAATGACGATGAAGTCCACGTTTAGCGCTTCCAGATTGCGCGCCGTGTCCTTGAGCGACTCGCCCTTTTTTAGCGACGATGCCTCAGCGGTGAAGTTGATGATGTCGGCGGACAGGCGCTGCTCGGAAAGCTCGAAGCTGGTGCGGGTGCGGGTCGAGGGCTCAACGAACAAATTGACGACGGTCTTGCCGCGAAGCGCCGGGACCTTCTTGATGGCGCGTTCGCCGACGGCCTTAAAAGCTCTGGCCGTGTCCAACACCGTCAGAATTTCTTCGGCAGTGAGGGATTCGATGTCCAGCAGGTGTTTGCGGGTCCAGCTCATGGTTTTTCGAGGACGACGGCATCGTCCGTGCCGGGTTCGCTGAGGTTGACGTGCACGACTTCGGTGTGGGCTGTGGGGACGTTCTTGCCGACGAAATCGGCCTTGATGGGCAACTCGCGGTGGCCGCGGTCAATGAGCACGGCCAGTTGAATCCGCTTCGGGCGCCCGAAATCGTTGAGGGCGTCCATCGCCGCGCGTGTGGTGCGTCCACGGAACAGCACGTCATCCACGAGCACGACGGTCTTCCCGGTGACATCGAACGGGATGAGCGTGGGGTGGATCTGCGGGGCAACGCGGTCATCGAGGTCATCCCGGTGCATGCCGACATCGATCGCGCCCACCGGAACCGGGTAGCCCCAGATACCCTTCAGAATGTCACCCAACCGTTGGGCCAGGAGTACGCCTCCGCGCTGAATACCAACGAGCGTGACGGTGGACGGTTCTTCGTTGCGCTCCGCGATTTCGTGGGCGATACGGGTGAGGGCCCGCTGAATGGCCGGGGCGTTGAGAATGATTGTGGAGTCAGACATAGGAAAAGCGAACCTCCCCGAGATCGGGCTGGTTCGCTTCAAGGTTGTTGCACGCGTTCATGGTTCCCTTGGCGACCTCGCGGGATCGCCTTAAAGGCCTGGGCTGCAATGGGTCTTAGGTCGCGGTTTGACTGCCAGCTAACGCCGCCTGCCGCTCTTTTCGCCATTTGGAACGGTGTTTGATGATCCAATCCGTCAGCGCCCGCTCAAAGCCGATATCGTGGCCGGCTTTCTCGGACTCAATCCACTTATGCTTAAGGATTTCCTCCCGCTCCGCCTGAAATTCGCGGTACAGCGACGAGCCACGCAGCAGTTCGCTGCCGCTCCGATCTTTGATGTCATCCGCCATACGCCGAAATCTAAAATTCGTACCGAACAATAGGTTGGATGTCCGTTGCTGGCAAAACAAAATTCATCGGGGAAAACCCTAATTCAGCATACCGGAAGTTCCGGAGGGACTGGCGTTTTCCTGACAGCTCTTTCATCCCAGCCGGGGAATCTCGTGCGCTTGCCACAATTGCCGGCCTTCCATCCCGCCCGCCACCACCAACGTTTGGCCGGTCACATGTCCCGCCTGCGCGTCTGAGGAAAGAAAAACCACGGTGTTGGCGATATCTTCCGGGCGGGCGAGCTTGGGCAGCGCCATGGTGGACGTGACTTTGCCAACCAACGCCGCGTCTCCAAGCTTGCTGGCCGTCCGCGGGACGACCGTCCACCCTGGGCAAACGCAGTTGATCCGCCCGCCACAGTAATCGCGGCTGGGCGGTGCCAGGCGGGCCAGCTCGTTCTTGAGGGTGCGCGTCAATCCGTAGGCCATCGCCGCCTTGGCCGCCGCGTAATCCGCGTGGCCCGCTTCGCCGAACACCGCCGCGGTCGAGGCAATGAGCACCGCGTTGCCGCGCTTCTGTTTGGCGGCAATCCGCAGGAATTCGCGGGTGCTGAGAAAGGCCGAGGTCAATACCCCATCAAGCGTGGCCCGCCATTGGCGCAGCGACATCTCGTGCAGCGGGACATCGCGGATTTCCCACGCGCCGGCGTTGGCGACGAGTGTGTCCACACGCCCGAACTTCTTCAGGGCGGCGGCGAACAACCCTTTCACCGCCTCCTCACGCCGCAGGTCCACACCGACGGCAATGGACTCGGCGGGCGTCAACTCGTGCTTCAGCTTCACAGCGGCGGCACAATTGTTGTGATAGTGCAGAACCAGCTTGGTGCCTTCCTTCGCGAAAGCGCGGGCGATGGCCGAGCCAATGCCGCCCGAGGCGCCAGTGATCAAGACAACTTTGCCGGACAGTTCTGTGTTCATAGGGTTACGCGGACGGGACCGTTTCTTGTTGTTGAATCCACTCCTCCACAAGTTGCTCCAAGACCTCCAACGGCACGGCGCCGTTCTTCAGCAAAACATCGTGGAAGGCTCGAAGATCGAAGCGCTCACCCAACGCCGACTTGGCCCGCTCGCGCAGTTCCAGAATCTTCAGCATGCCGACCTTGTAGGAGCACGCCTGCCCGGGCGCGACGATGTAGCGCTCAATTTCGGACACCACACTCGGCTCGGCCATGCCGGTTTTCTCGACCATGTAGCGGATGGCCTGCTCACGTGTCCAGCGCTTCGCGTGAATGCCGGTGTCCACCACGAGTCGCACGGCGCGAAGCATCTCGTCCTGCAGCCGCCCCAAATCGCCGTAAGGATCGTTTGTGTAAAATCCCGCCTCCTTTCCAAGTCGCTCCGCGTAGAGCGCCCAGCCCTCGGCGTAGGCGGTAAACAGACCCATCTTGCGGAAGGTCGGCACGCCCTTCAACTCCAGTGCAATGGCGATCTGGAAATGGTGTCCGGGCACGCCCTCGTGGTAGGTCAATGTCTTCATGCCGTATTTCGGTAGCTCCGCCATGTCGCGGACGTTGACGAAGAAAATGCCCGGACGCGTGCCATCCATGGCGGGCATGTTGTAGTAAGCGCCGGGGGCAGTGGCTTCCTTGAATTCCGGTACGCGGCGCACCTCGATGCCGGCCCTGGGAAGCACGTTGAAATATTCCGGCGCGACGGCGAGCACCTCGTTCACGATGCGTTGATAGTCGGTTAGCGCCTGTTGGCGACCGGCGTCCGTGTTCGGGTACAGGAAGCGCGGGTCCTTGGCCAGACGCTGCAACCATTCGGCCGGCGCGCCACCGGTGTGCCCTTGTGCATCTAGGATGCTACGCATCTCGGTCTCGATCCGGGCGACCTCGCGCACCCCCATTTCGTGAATCTCGGTCGGCGTTAGCCGCGTGGTGGTGTGTTGTCGCAAGGTCCAGGCGTAAAAGGCCTCGCCGTCGGGCAGTTTCCAGACACCGTCATCCGTCGTTGTCCTGGGCACCAGCGCGGCGAAGTAGTCGATGAGCTTCCGGTAGGCCGGATACACTTTGAATTCGATCACGTGTTGGGCGCCGCGTTTGAATTCCGCTTTCGCCTCCGGTGAAAGCCCGTCGACTTGATCCAGCTTCTCCGCAAAGACGCGTGCGAGCGGATTCGTGGCGGCGGGCCGGGCAACGAATTCGCGCATTTCCTTGAGCACGCGCTCGACGACAAACCGCGGTGGCAGAATCCCGCGCTGTTCCCGCACCCGCAGACTCTCGAGGAGCTGATCCCACTTCGTCGGGATCGCGTCGAGCCGCCTCAGGTAATTCTCCGCCCCTCGCCGGTCCTTGACCGCGTGGATCGTGGTGAGGAATTCCGGCAACTGACTTTGCGCGCCCTCGAATTGGTTGACGGGGTAATCGTGGTAGTCGAAGCGCTCGCCCTCCACCTGCGTGCGCAGAAACCAGTCCAGCACGCGTACGGAGAGGCGATCTTGGGCCGAGAGCCGGTTCGTGTCGTACTGGCCGAGCATCGCAAGGTTGGCCCGGCCTAACGCCTGCATCCGTTCGGTGTGCCGGGGTGAGGCGTCGGTGAGCTTCGCGTTGTGCGACTGGAGGCCGAACTGCTCCAGCAACCCGATGGTTGTGAGCAATTCCGGATTCTGCAAGGTGAACTCCAGAAATGTGCGCTCGAAGAACACACGGATGCTCCAGGGCCGGAAGTAGATCGAGTTGACGGCGAATACGCCCGCGAGGAGCACCACGACCCCGAGCAGCGCCCCAACGATCTTAAGAAGAAGCCGGATTCGTTTCATGAGTTGCGGTGACGATAGGCAATTCGCGGGCCCGACGAAAGCGGCATCTGAAGGAGGCGAGTTGCAGTCGGTCCTGCGATTCGCCATCCTCTGCCTGTGAGCACATCCACCGTCATTGCCAACGGCTGCACGACCGAAGCCAAGCTGCCTTGCACCATCGAACAATTCCTCGTGGCGCAGGGATTGTTGCCGCGCAGCGTTGTGGTGGAGCACAATGGCGAGGCCGTCGCGCCATCGGAGTTCTCGCGCCGGCCGCTCAACGCGGGTGACCGTTTGGAGATCGTGAAGATCGTCGCTGGCGGGTGAGCGGCCTCACGGATTGCGTGGTTCGGCCACCAGCGTGTCCAAACCCGCCACCACGTGAGCAAAGCAGACGATCACGTGCTTGAGTGCGCGGGAGCTCCAGAGCCGCATGCGTTTGGATGTGCGGCCTCCGCACCACCGAGGCCAAGCCGCGACGGCCAGTCCGTTTGGCGTCGCTTCGGTCAGACCCCTTCGCCAAACAGGTTGGCAAGGCGGGCGGCGAGTTTTCGCCGGGCTACGGCGTAGGAGAAGTATTGCAGTCCGAGCGCGTAATTCGTGCTGGCCCACTCGCCACGCAGCATCTTGTCTTGCAGAACTTGGCGCACTTGCTCCACCACCTCGCCGGTGACGAGTTGGGTCATCTCGACGGTTCGAAAACCGAGCGGATCAATGTCCCGCGCATACACGGCGTAGGTGTTCACGACCACCGGCTTGCCAAAGTAGATCGCTTCGAGGAAGGCGTTGCCGAAGCCTTCGTACTGACTGGGATAGGTAACGAGGTCTGCGTGGAGATAAACATCGAACAGCGTGTAAACCTTTTTGCCCTCGGCATTGGCGCCGCGCGTTTCGCCGACGCGGTCGGCGATGAACCGCACATCAATGTCGGCGTCGGCAATGCGGTCCTTGAGCATGGCCATGTAAGCGTTGCCTTCGTCGCCGGCAGGATGTGAGATGACGAGCTTGGCCCGCGGGTCCTTCAGGCGGCGCACCAACTCGATGGCGTGCTCGATCCCTTTGCGCTGGACGACGCGCGTGGGTTGCAGGATCAGCCAGTCCTCATCACGCAAGCCGATCTCGCGGCGCAGGTCGCGGTTGTAGTCATCGAACCGGGGCGGCGGGGTCTCGAAATCGAGGACATTCGGGATGATGGCCGAGGGCAGGCTGCACCGGCGCGCGAGTTCCTTTTGAGCCATCGAGTTGATGACGACGTGCTCCACGCGGGGCAACGCGCCGGGAAAGGCGGCGCGAAGGTAATCGTTCACGGAGCTGACCACGAACCGCTCGCGTTCCCAAGCGAAGTCGTGATGATGGGCGATCGTCGGCAAGCCCGTTTCCGCAATTACCTCGGTCATGGCCAATCCAAGCGGCACATGCATGGGGATGGCGAGGATGTTCTCCGGCACCAGCACCTGGATGCCGAACTTCTCGATGAAGCGATACAAGTCGTCTTTGAGTCGCTCTTTGATGCTTTGAATCTGGTTGGTCGTTTCGCGCGACCGCGTGGTGACGCCAAAAAGGCGGTTCTGAACCGCCAACACTTCCGGGTGATTGAAATAGGCGAGCGGCGCGGTGTGGCTGACTTCTGCGGGCGCGTCCAACTGCCCCGCCATCCAAAAGCACGAGTGGCCCAACCCCCGCAGGATGTCCGCCCACTTGCGCGCCTCCAGCGTGACGCCGTCCGTTCCTTGAAACCTGGTGGAGACGAAGCCGATACGCTTGGGGGCACTGGCGGCGAAGAAACTCGTGTTCATGGCTTGAATGGTGGCGACAACATGACAGGCCGCGGTGAATTGGCAACCCGCAATCGCCTCGCCGTTCCAGCCAGCCGTCTTGGTGCATCTCTATTCTCTCAGGGTGAACCAACACGAAATGAAGTCTCGCCTTCCGCCGCGAAGGCAGGGTAAGAGAAAGCCGTCCCGGATCGGATGAATCGCATAAAAATCATTTTACGTCCGTTGCCTGCGGGCTGCCTCATGATGGTCACTTCTCCGGCTTGGCAACCGGCGAATCGGACTCTTGACGGAAACGCGCCAACCAGCCGCTTCCCGCGGCAGATGTGTCTGCATGAATCTCCGCATCACTGAGCATCTGTCCTTCCTCTACGGCGACGCGCAGGCTCGGGTGGTCGCTTCGAACCTGGGGGCGCTGCTCTCCCGCTGTCGCAGGGAAATCACGTCAGGCGCTCAAGGAACAAGCTGTCCGGACCTCGCCCAGTGCGACGCCTTGCTTATTACCTACGCCGATCAGGTGTGCGAGCCGGGTGAGCCGCCGCTCCAAACACTCGCGGATTTTGCGCGCCAACGGCTAAAGGGCGTTGTCAGTGGGATTCACCTCCTGCCTTTCTATCCGTGGTCTTCGGACGACGGCTTCTCGGTGAAGGATTACTCCGCCGTAGAACCCAGTTACGGCACGTGGGACGACATCGCGCAGCTGGGCGTGGATTTTGATTTGATGTTCGACGCGGTGTTCAACCACATGTCGGCCCAAAGCGAGTGGTTTCAGCGCTTCCTGCGCGACGAACCGGCGTTCCGCGATTTCTTCGTCACCGTCGAAGGCGATCCCGACCTCTCGCAAGTCATCCGCCCGCGTGCGTTGCCGCTACTGACCGAATTCCAAACCGCCACTGGCCCAAAGAAGGTTTGGACGACCTTCAGCGCCGACCAGGTGGACTTGAACTTCCAGAATCCGGCCGTGCTGCTCGCGACGCTGGAGGCGCTGCTGGTTTACGCGGCCCATGGCGCGCGGTTCATCCGGCTCGACGCCATCGCGTTTCTCTGGAAGGAAATCGGCACGACCGGCCTGCACCGGCCCCAGACGCATCGGGTCATCCAACTGATGCGCGCCGTGCTGGACGAGGTTGCACCGGGCGTGCGGCTGATCACTGAGACGAACGTGTCGCACGCCGACAACATCAGCTATTTCGGCGATGGCACGAACGAGGCGCAACTGGTCTATAACTTCGCGTTGCCGCCACTGGTCTTGCACTCGATCCAGACCGGCAACGCGGAGAAACTCACCCGCTGGGCGCAGTTCCTCGCGCTGCCGTCTGATCGCGTGACCTTCTTCAACTTCCTTGCGTCGCACGACGGCATCGGGCTGAACCCGGCGCGCGGCATCCTGAGCGACGCTGAGGTTGACGCACTGGTCGCACGCACGATCGAGCATGGCGGTCTTATCTCGTACAAGAGCCTGTCCGACGGCTCGCGGTTGCCCTACGAGATGAACATCAACTACCTCGACGCGCTCTCCAATCCAGCGGCGAACGAACCCGCTGAGCTGGCCGCGCGGAAATTCCTGACCGCGCAAGCCATCCTGCTCAGCCTGCAAGGTGTTCCGGGGATTTACTTCCACTCGCTATTTGGCTCGCGTGGCGACCGTGCCGGCGCGGAGGCCAGCGGCATTCCGCGGCGAATAAACCGTGAGAGACTGGAGCGCGCCCGGCTTGAGGCGGAGTTGGCCGACGCCACCTCGCTGCGCGCTCGCGTATTCAGCGGCTACTGCGAGTTGTTGCGCCTCCGCCGCGCACACGCTGCCTTCGCGCCGTCATCGTCCCAGTGCGTGCTGGACCTCGACCCACGAGTCTTCGCTGTGCTGCGCGAAACGCATGATGGCCGCGATCGTATGCTCTGCCTGCACAACGTCAGCGGCGATACTGTGGATTGCGCGGTGTCGAACGTGCCTGAGGTTGAGGATATAGTCGCGTCCCGGGAACCGTTTCAGCTTGGACCGCGGGCTTTTCGGTGGTGGGCGGGGTCTGGCGAACAGATTGAGTTTGTAGACGGACGGACTACAATCAATCCGCTATGAATTGTCCGGCATGTTCCAACAAACTCGCGGAAACCCAGGTGGGCGCTGTGGTGGTGGACGTCTGCCGCGGTGGCTGCGGCGGTATCTGGTTTGATTTGTTCGAGCTGCAGCGTGTGGACGAGCAGCATGAAGCCGCCGGCGAACCGCTCCTGAACATCCCGCGCGATCCGGCGTTGCGGGTGGACTTCGCCCGTAAACGCGCCTGCCCGCGCTGCGAAGGGATCAAGCTCAAGCGCCATTTTTTCAGCGCCAAACGCCAAGTCGAGGTGGATCACTGCCCCAACTGCGGCGGCTACTGGCTCGACGCCGGCGAACTCGAGAAGATTCGCGCGGAGAAAGCATCCGCGTCCGAGCCCAAAGTCGCCGGCCCCACGTCCGTTTCCATCGAGGTGATCCGCTATCTCTACCGGGTACGGATCGAGAAGAATGGGGAGCAATGATGGTCCTCCGAGGCGCTCGAGAGATTTGCCGGCGCTGGGGTGAGCGACGACGCTGCCTCGGCATGACAATGCCAGGCGGAATTGCGGTGGTGTGACGCGGACGCGCTCCTGGGACTTGGCCATGCCGGCTACTACAACCGTCGGGCAGGGTGATCTTTCCCCAGCCGCCTCGGAGCAGGCTGGAACATTCTCCGCTGGATTATTCGGTTGCGAAGTGCAAAGTGAAACCGTGTCAGATGGGCTTACGAAAACCTGGGTTGACGAACTTGTGGGAAACCGCTTCACCTCTTTTCAATTGATATGACCGTAAACCTCTTTCCCAAGACCATTGCTGCGATCGGCGTGTGCCTTCTAATCGATGCAACCGCTGCGCTCGCGGTGACGGGAGACCTAGATCCGGCCTTCGGGGCCGGCGGAAAAGTGATCACGGTGCTGGGCTCCGCGGGCGGTCAAGGCGAGAGCGTGGCCGTGCAGAGCGATGGGAAGATAGTGGTGGCGGGCGTTGCTGAATACGGCAACATGCGAGACTTCGCCTTGGTGCGGTATCTCACTGATGGGACGCTGGACACTTCCTTCGGTGCCGGCGGCAAAGTCCTGACGCGGGTCGGCTACTATGGCGGCAGCGGTCGTGGGTTGGCATTTCAGAACGATGGTAAGATTCTGGTCGCAGGGACGTCCTTCACTGGATGGGGCTATGGCTTCGGTTTGGCGCGTTATCAGACCAATGGGGCTGTGGACACCGCTTTTGGCAGTGATGGCTTGGTAATCACGGACTTCGGCGACGGCACGGACGACGCATATAGCGTGGGGGTCCTGAGTGATGGCAAGATCGTGGTGGCGGGGGTCTGCCGAACGAACAACCAAGAGCGCATGGCGGTCGTGCGCTACCAAGCCAACGGCGCTTTGGATGCGGCCTTCGGCGCTGGCGGCAAGGTGATTCCGTTCATCGGCGGGGCTTCCGACGAAGGCCACAGCGTGGCGATTCAAAGTGACGGGAAGATCGTGGTAGGAGGCGCGGCTGGCGATGTGGACTTTCACCATTTCTTTGCGCTGGTGCGGTTGCTTGCCGATGGTGCCCTGGACAGCAGCTTCGGCATCGGCGGCAAGGTGATGACGCAGATGGGCGATCCCATCGAAAACCAAGGTTACAGCGTCGCCCTGCAAAACGACGGCAAGATTCTGTTGGCAGGCTTTACATGGGGCGGCGCCCATGATTTTGCCCTGGCTCGCTACCTCGCGGATGGGACTTTGGACACCAGCTTCGGCTCTGGAGGTAAGGTGGTCACCGATTTCGGCAGTAACAGCGAGGAACTCGGGTTAGGCGCGGTATTGCAGAGTGACGGTAAGATCGTGGTGGTGGGCGGTTCGAACAGCGGTGGCACGAACGGTTTCGCCGTCGCGCGCTACCATCAGAACGGGACCTTGGATACCGCTTTCGGCAACAGTGGCAAAGTGGTCACACCGTTTGGCGGTTCGTCCCAATGGGGAGCCTCCGGCACAGGAGTGGCCCTGCAAGGCGACGGCAAGATTGTGGTCGTGGGACAATCCCATAATGGCACCAACTACGATTTGGCCGTGGCGCGCTACCTCGGGACGACCGAACCCGAGATTGCGGTCGAGCAGCCGACCGGAGTCAATCTGACCGACGGTGGCGCGAATCTCGATTTCGGCAGCCTGGCCACCGGGGGCGGAGTGTTTACCCGCACATTCACGGTGAGAAATCCCAGTACGGCGACGCTTGTGGGTCTGGTCGTGAGCCGGGATGGCGCGAATGCAGAGGACTTCTCCGTGAGTCAGCCCAGCTCGACTCTATTGGGGCCGGGAGGGAAGACGACGTTTTCTGTCACCTTCACGCCGACCGCACCTGGCTTGCGCCGGGCCACCGTCCACATCGCCAGCAACGACGCGGACGAAAATCCCTTCGACATCAGCGTATCTGGCACTGGCGTTGGGCAAGCCGGTCCAGGAGCCGTGGACGTGACGTTTGGCAGTAGTGGCCGGGTGACGACGGCGATCGGCACTGCCAATGATCGCGTGGGCGGCGTGGCGCTGCAGAGCGACGGGAAACTGCTTGTCGCCGGTTATTCCTTCAACGGCAGCAATTACGATTTCGCGCTGGCGCGATACCGGGACGATCTCAGTTTGGACACAACCTTCGGCAACCAAGGCGTGGCCACTACGCCCGTCGGCAGTTCGCACGACTACGGTCAGAGCGTGGCGGTCCAACCGGACGGCAAGATCGTGGTGGCGGGCAATGCGCTCAATGCCACGAACAGTGACATCGCCCTCGTGCGCTATCAAGCGGACGGCACACTGGATGCCTCATTCGGCAATGGCGGCAAGGTGATCAGTTCGTTCAGCAACACCTCCGGTGAAATCGGTAGGAGCGTGGCCGTGCAGGGCGATGGCAAGATCGTGGTGGCGGGCTTTACCGACAACGGTACCGTCCACGATACCTTCGCCGTGGTGCGCTACCTCGCGAACGGCACGCTGGACCCTTCGTTTGGCAACGGAGGCAAGGTGACTACGGCCGTGGGCGGCGCGGATGATCAGGCCTACAGTGTGACTCTGCAGCGGGACGGCACGATCGTGGTCGCGGGGCAGGCGGATGCCGGCGCCAGCGGCCAGGACTTGGCGCTGGTGCGCTATCTGGCCAACGGTGAGCTGGACGCCGGCTTCGGCAGCGGCGGCAAGGTGATCACTTCCCTCAGCGCGCGAGCTGACAGCGGCCACAGCGTGACGGTGGACAGCGATGACACGATTCTGGTGGCCGGAGCCTGCGGCAAAGCCGACGTCGATGACTCCGACATCGCGCTGGTGCGTTATCTGCCCAACGGCACGCTGGCCAACGGCTTTGGCTCCGGCGGCGTGGTGATTACGGACATCGGCGCCGGTTCTGACGACGCGGGGCACAGCATCGTCCTGCAAAGCGATGGCAAGATTGTCGTGGCGGGGAACTCCAGCGGCGGCGCGAATTACGACTTCGCCGTGGCGCGTTACCTGGCGAATGGAACGTTGGACACGGGCTTTGGCCACGGCGGCAAAATGGTCATACCGGTCGGTGAATCCGACGACCTTGGCTGGAGCATTGCCCTGCAGCGTGACGGGAAACTCGTGGTGGCAGGAGATACGCGCGTCGGCGCGACCTATGACTTCGCTGTCGTGCGGTTGTTGGGAACGACGACGCCGGAGATCGCTGTGCAAGACTGCAATGGAAACAACCTCATCGACGGCATCTCGAAGGTGGATTTCGGCCAAGTGCAGATCACCATGAGCCCGGGTTGCCAGGTCACGATAAGAAACCCCAGCACTGCCACCCTCACTGGGTTGGCGGCCAGTTTGGATGGGGCGAACGCAGGTGACTTCAGTTTGGGCACTCTCGCCACCAGCACGCTCGGGCCGGGCGAAAGCACATCCCTTTCCGTGATCTTCCTCCCAAAGGCGATTGGCTCACGAACGGCGACGATTCACATCACCAGCAGCGACGCCGATGAGAATCCGTTCGATATCGCCCTGACGGGCACGGTCGTGGGGCCAACCATCTTGTCGACCGGTCCTTTGCCCTCCGCCATGGTGGGTGTGCCCTACAATTTCACCCTGCAAGCCAGCGGTGGCACGCCGCCCTACACTTGGGCCTGTTACTATCACCTGCCCCCGGGTATCAGTCTGAGCAGCGACGGCGTGCTTAGCGGCACTCCCGTTGCCGCGACGACGACGAATTTTCTCCTGACCGCGTCCGGCGCCGACGGAGCGCGTTCCGTGATGGTGCCGTTCACTCTGACGGTCCTTCCGGCAATCCATGCCGGCGACTTGGACCCGAGCTTTGGCAACGGAGGCAAGGTGACCACGGCTATCGGCAGCGCGGATGATTTCGGCTACAGCGCGGTCCTGCAACCCGACGGCAAGATCGTGGTGGGGGGCTATTCTGTAGTCAGCAATTACGAAAAATTCGCACTGGTGCGCTATGACACGGACGGATCGCTCGACACTTCCTTCGGTAATGGCGGCACGGCGACCATCGCCGTCAGCCGCTACGACGATTTCGGCCGCAGCGTGGCTCTGCAGAGCGACGGGAAGCTCCTCGTGGCAGGCGAAGCCTCTTTGGTTGGCGGACTCAACTTCGCCATGGTGCGTCTGCAGACGAATGGGACGCTGGACACCACTTTCGCCACCGGGGGCAAGGCGACGAATGCATTCAGGTTTCCCAGCTATGCCAAGACCGTCCTGGTGCAGAACGACGGCAGGATCGTGATGGCGGGCCAATTGGGCACCAATTGCTCGGATTACGGCGTGGTTTGCTACCTCCCGGATGGCACCGTGGACACCACCTTCGGCAATGGCGGGCGGACGACCACCGATTTCACCAACAGGTCTTGCGATTACCCCCAAGGCGCCACCTTGCAGGCCGACGGCAAAATCTTGGTTGCCGGTTATGTGCCAGGGGAAGGTGTGACCGACTTCGGCCTGGTGCGGTACCTCGTGAGCGGCACGCTCGACCCCTCCTTCGGCAGCGGAGGCAAAGTGACAACGTCCATCGGCACGGGCCACAATCTGGCCCGCGCCGTGGCCGTGCAGAGCGACGGCAAGATTCTCGTGACGGGCGAGGTTAGTCGGGACTTCGGGTTGGTGCGCTACCTTACGGATGGCTCCTTAGATGCGAGTTTCGGAAGCGGGGGCATCGTGACTACCACCATTGACAGATTCGAGGCTTTCCCGAGGGGCGTGGCGGTGCAGAGCGATGGGGGGATCGTCGTGGTCGGCTACACCTCAAACGGCACGGACAATGACTTTGCCGTGGCGTGTTACAAACTCGATGGAACGCTGGATACCTCCTTTAACAGCGATGGCAAGCTTATGACCGCCGTCGGGAACGGGCAGGATCGGGCCCGAAGCGTCGTCGTACAGCCCGACGGCAAGATCATCGTGGCGGGAGAATCCTACAACGGCACCAATTACGACTTCGCCGTGGTTCGTTACCTCGGGTCGCTGAAGCCGGAGATTGCCGTGGAGTATCCCGCCGGCATCCAACTCACCGATGAAAGTGCGAGCATCAACTTTGGCGGAGCCGCACTCGGCAGCACCTCCGCCGTCCGCACGGTCACCGTGCGGAACGTGGGCACAGCCAGCTTGACTGGGTTGGCCATCGTCAAGGACGGCGCAAATGCCGGAGACTTCCTGGTGGCGACGCTTCCCACTTCCAGTTTGGCGGCTGGTGCCAGCGTCAGCTTCAACGTCGCTTTCACGCCGGGCGCAGTTGGCTCGCGCACCGCAGCGCTCCATCTCACAAGCAACGATGCTGATGAGAGTTCCTTCGACATAACCCTCACCGGAACCGGCGGCAACTTCACCCCATTGCAGGCTTGGCGGCTGGACCACTTCGGCAGCCCGGACAACAGCGGCGACGGGTCGAACTGGAACGACTTCGACAAGGATGGGTTCGCAAACCTCTTGGAATACGCAAGTGCTGGCGATCCCAGGGTTCCGGATGCGGCTGCTTTACGTCCGGCAGTGACGTTTGCCGGCGGCAAACTCATCTACACGTTCACCTGCGATGCGCGCTGCACGGATATCACCTACACGGTGCAGGCCACGGCTTCACTGCTGACGGGTTCGTGGACAGACATGGCCGTGAGCGTTGGCGGTGGTGCAGTGCTGCCTAATACACCGGCATGCGAGGTGACTGATGTTGGCGCCGGTTTGCGCAGGGTCACTGTGGCCATTCCGGCGACCATATTCCCCACGCCGTACGGCTTCCTCAGAGTCAGGATCACGGAATGAGGCCGGCCGGCCCGCGAAAAGCCGGGGCAGTCGAGGTATCGTGCCCGTCGCATCGCAATATTGATCTCTGCGTTGCCCCGGCACTACCCTCGGGCCATGACGCAAACCAAGCTTTCCAGTTTTCCTCGACGCCAATTCCTCGGTGCGCTGGCTGGCGCCGGTGCGCTGGCCGCACTGACGCTGAAAGCGCCCGCGGCGGCGGCCCGCCCGGGGCGTTTGAAACAAGCCGTCTGCCGCGGCGTCTTCAAGGACCTGAAGCTGGATTTCGACGGCCAGTGCCGCGAGGCGGCCCGGTTGGGTGTGGTTGGCATTGATTTGGTCGGCCCGGCGGAGTTTGCGACGCTCAAGAAATATGGGTTGATCCCCACGATGGTGGGCGGGGGCAGCGGCATCAAGCAGGGCATCAACGATCCGAAGAACCACGCCGAGATTGACGGTAAGATGCGCGAGGCGATCAAGGCGGCAACCGCCGCCGGCGCGCCCAATGTCATCGTGCTGGCGGGTGACCGCGAAGGGATCTCCGACGAGCAGGGGTTGGAGAACTGCGCGAAGTTCCTGAACGGCATCAAGGCACTCGCTGAGGATTCCAACGTCACGCTGTGCATGGAACTGCTCAACAGCAAGGTCAACCACCCCGGCTACATGTGTGATCACACCGCGTGGGGCGTGAAACTCTGCCAGGCCGTCAACTCGCCGCGCGTGAAGCTGCTTTACGACATCTACCACATGCAGATCATGGAGGGGGATATCATCCGGACCATCCGTGAGAACATTCAGTACATCGGCCACTTTCATACGGCCGGGAACCCCGGGAGGCATGAGTTCGACGAAACCCAAGAGCTTTACTATCCGCCCATCTGCAAAGCGATCGCGGACTTGGGCTATCAAGGTTACCTCGCGCACGAATACACGCCCACCAAGGATGCGCTTGGCACACTGGAGAAAATGCTGAAGCTCTGTGAGGTCTGACCCGTGGCCAATCTGGTAAGCCCGATTCGGGATTTGTCGGAGTACGGGCTCGGGCGAGCCAGCACAATAAGCGGTTAGCTTTTGGCAAGACAAGTAAAGCTGCTTTCGTCCGTTTCCAAGAGCCTGCATTCCGGTCGTGGATTGTGTTGCGACGAAACTCAGTATGATTGCTTCAGCAAGCGAAATGTCAGTGGGTTCGGCTGGGGGAACAGGGCTGAGCCGCGCTGGTGGCGTCCAACCGTCCAGCCTGACCGTCGGTGAGCTAAATCCCGCTCCCAAGTTTTCAAGACTATGACACTCGTGTTGGCTTTGATTCTTGCGCCGTTTGTCGCTGGCGTATGCCTGCGGTTCGTGCAGTCCGACCTGGTCCGCCGCGTGATCGTGGGCGGAATGGTGCTGGCCGTTTGTGCCGGATCTGTGGTTCTGGCCTTGAAACCCGCCCCCCTGCAACTCGGCGACTTTCCCTTCAATCTGCACGCCACCAACCTCGCCATCCTGGCCATCGAAGTCTTGATGGGGCTGTTTTTTGTCTATATCGGTGTGCGGGCGAAACAGTGGTTCATCGTGGCGCTGGCGTTGGCGCAGGGAGCGCTGATGGTGTGGTTTGAGATGACGCAGGGTTCGCACCTGGAGGTGGCTCAGAACCTCTTCGTGGACAAGCTTGCGGTCATCATGGCGCTGATCAACGGCCTTGTGGGCGGCGCGATCTGCCTCTACGCGTTGGGTTACATGCGCGAATACCACGAACACGCGCACAGCGACGTGCCGGATCGGCGTCCGCTCTTCTTCTCGCTGCTTTTCCTGTTCATGGGCGCGATGTTCGGCCTCGTTTTTGCCAACAACCTGCTCTGGTTGTTCCTGTTCTGGGAAATCACGACGCTCTGCTCGTTCCTGCTAATCGGTTACACGCAGACCGAGGAGGCGAAACGCAACGCGCTGCGTGCGCTGGTGATGAACCTGGCGGGCGGGATGGCCTTTGCGGTCGCCATTGTTGTGCTCTACCAGAAGACGGGGGGCATCGAACTCCAGGCGTTCGTAGTGTCGAAGCAGGTAGCACTGCTCCTGCCGGCGGCGCTGCTGTGCTTTGCGGGCATCACCAAGTCCGCCCAACTGCCGTTCTCAAGCTGGTTGTTAGGCGCCATGGTCGCCCCGACGCCGGTGTCCGCATTGCTGCACTCCAGCACGATGGTGAAAGCGGGCGTTTATCTCGTCCTGCGCATGTCGCCCGCAATCACCGGAACAAAGGTCGGCATGCTGGTGGCGCTAGTGGGCGGGGTGACGTTCTTGGTGGCATCGTTCGCGGCGATTACAGCGAGCGATGCCAAGCGGGTGCTGGCCTGGTCCACAGTGGCGAACCTGGGCTTGATTGTCCTCTGTGGAGGCATCGGCACCTATGAAGCCGTTTGGGCGGGTGTTTTGTTGATCATTTTCCACGCGGTCGCCAAATGCCTCCTGTTCCTCTGCGTGGGCGTCATCGAGCACAAGTTGCACAGCCGCGACATCGAGGCCATGGCGGGTTTGGTCGTCAGCATGCCGCGCGTTTCAGTGATGATGCAGATCGGCATGGCCGGCATGTTCCTGGCGCCGTTCGGCATGTTGATCAGCAAATGGGCGGTATTGAAGGCGGTCGTGGACGCCAGCCCGGTGCTGTCGGTCTTTATCGTATTTGGTAGTGCGGCGACGCTCTTCTTCTGGGTCAAGTGGATGGGCAAACTGCTGGAAGTGGTCAATCCGCCGCCCCGCGTCCAGAAGGAACTGGAACTGGGCGAAGGCATCGCGCTTTATGGCCTGTCCGTTGCGACATTCCTGGCGTGCCTGCTGTTTCCGCTCATCTCCAAGCATTTCATCGAGCCTTACATCCTCAGCATCTACAGCCATTCGGCCTCGTTGGGCCAGGGCAACGTCACCATCATGATCATCATGATGGGGCTCGTGGTTCTATTCCCGCTCACCTTCCTCAATTACGGCAAGGGGGTCCGGGTGACGGATGCCTACCTGGGCGGCGCGAACGCGCAGAGCAGCACGCGGTTTGTGAGCATGGCCAACCAGGTGGAGACGGTCAGCATTGGCAACTATTACCTCCGCAATTTGTTCAGCGAAGCCGGGCTAGCCCGCTGGGGGGTGATCGGCAGCTCGGCGCTTTTGACAATCATGGTTTTCATCGCTTGCTTATGAGTCCCTGGGTTCGTGCTCTCATCTATCTGGTTGCGGCGCCGGTGATTGGCGGTTTGCTGGCTGGCTTGGACCGCATCATCTCGGCGCGCATGCAGTCCCGTGTCGGCCCCCCCATTCTCCAGCCGTTCTACGACGTGCTGAAGCTTTGGCAAAAGGAAAACGTCGTGGTGCGACGTTCCCAGAACTTCTACGTGTTCTTTTTCCTGTTGTTCGTCATCTTCACTGGCGGATTGTTCTTTGGCGGGTCGGACCTGCTGCTGGTGATCTTCGCGCTCACTCTGGCGGCGATCTTCTTCGTGCTGGGGGCCTACAAGGCCAGCTCGCCCTACAGTTTCGTCGGGGCAGAGCGGGAGTTGATCCAGATGATGGCCTACGAACCGATGGTGCTGCTCGTGGCCATCGGGATGTACATGGTCACGAAGAGCTTTCAGGTGCATGACATCGCCAACCACCCGAACCTGCTGGTGCTGACGCTGCCCGGTGTGTTTCTCGGCTTCCTTTACACGCTGGAGATCAAGTTCCGCAAGTCGCCCTTCGATCTTTCCTGCTCGCACCACGCCCATCAGGAACTGGTGAAAGGCATCACCACGGAATTTTCGGGCCGCACGCTGGCGATGATCGAGATCGCGCACTGGTATGAGAACGTGTTTCTGCTCGGCTGGGTTTACCTGTTCTTCGGCTCGATGCCGGTGCTGGGCGTCGCCGCATCGCTGTTTGTGTTCCTGTTCGTGATTCTGGTGGACAATGTGTTCGCGCGCCTGAAATGGCAGGCGGCAATCAAGAGTGCCTGGATCGTCGCGGTGGTGCTGGGCTTTGGTAACATCCTCGTGCTCTCGCTCCTGTCCCCGAAAACCGAGCTCCCGCCCAGCCCGGTCGCGGAGAAGCCCGCGACGACGCAGATGACGCCTGGAGCCGCAACCCACGCGTTGAACAACGCCACTGAACCCGCCCCGAGGAATTGACCATGTCCAGCTTCTCAAAATCGCCCTGGATCATCCACTACGACGCGTCGAGCTGCAACGGCTGCGACATTGAGGTCCTGGCCTGCCTGACGCCGCTGTTTGATGTCGAACGCCTCGGCGTGGTCAACACCGGCAACCCGAAACACGCGGACATCTTCCTCGTGACCGGCGCCGTCAACGAACAGAGCAGCGCGGTCATCAAGAATATCTACCACCAGTTGCCCGAGCCGAAGGTCGTCGTCGCCGTGGGCGTGTGCGCCTCCAGCGGCGGCATCTTTGCCGAGTGCTACAACATCTCCGGCGGCGTGGACAGCGTCATCCCGGTGGATGTCTTTGTGCCCGGTTGCGCGGCGCGACCGGAGGCGATCATTGACGGCGTGGTGCAGGCACTGGGCGTTTTGGAGAAGAAGCAAAAGGAGATGGCGTCGCTGGCCAACAGCCTCGACAAGGCCCTCTTCCAACGCGCGCAGAAAAGCGACGCCCCGGAGATTCTGGCCCTGCAGAAGACCGCCTATCAAAGCGAGGCAGAGATTTACGGCGAAGGCAGCCTGCCCGCCCAGCAACAGTCGCTGGCGGAATTGGAGGCGGATTTCGAATCCGTGCCGGAGCTGGCCAAGCCGTTTGGCTGGACCGGCCCGCTGCCCGTGCCGGTGGAGCCCGGCCAGGTCGTGTTTCTCAAAGCCGTGGTCAACGGCAAGATCATCGGCTCGGTGCGTGGCTATCAAGCCGGCGACGCTGCCTTCCTCCGCC
>CAZWJC010000083.1:0-24837 GCA_964634255.1 uncultured Verrucomicrobiota bacterium
CGGACCTGATCTTCGCGGTGGATTCCATCCCGGCGATCTTCGCGGTCACGAAAGACCCGTTCATCGTCTATACGTCGAACGTGTTCGCCATCCTCGGGCTGCGGTCGCTTTACTTCGCGCTGGCGGGCGTGATGGACAAGTTCCACTATCTCAAGATCGGTCTGGGCGTGGTGCTGTCGTTCGTAGGCGTGAAGATGATCCTCGCGCACACGGCATGGAAGATCGACACGCTCGTGTCGCTCGGAGTGATCGTGCTGATTCTCGCGACGAGCGTGGTGTGGTCGCTGGCGAAGCCGAAGAAGGTGGCGATCCCGACCGTTGCTCCCAAGTCACTCAATTGAACATGAGCCGAACCGTCAAGCAAATCGTCGAAGCGAGGCTGTTCCACCACTTCATCGTGGCGGTGATCGTGCTGGCCGGCGTGGTGGCGGGTTTGGAAACCAGCGCGGCGATCATGGCGCAATACGGCACGATGCTGCTGGCGCTGGACAAGCTGATCCTCGGCATCTTTATCGTCGAGGCGCTGCTCAAGATGGCGGCGCAGGGCCGCCAACCGTGGCGCTACTTCGCCGATGGTTGGAACGTGTTCGACTTCCTAATTGTGGTGCTGTGCCTGTTGCCGGTGGGCGGGCCGTTCGCGGCGGTGTTGCGGCTGGCGCGGGCGCTGCGGTTGCTGCGGCTCGTGAGCGCATTGCCGAAGCTGCAATTGCTTGTCGGCGCGCTCCTCAAGAGCCTCTCAGCGATGGGCTACGTGAGCCTGCTGCTGGCGCTGCTGTTTTACATTTACGCCGTGGCGGGCATTCACCTGTTCGGCGCGGGCGACCCGAAGCACTTCGGTTCGCTGGGCTCGGCGTTAATGAGTTTGTTCCGCATCGTGACCCTGGACAACTGGGGCGACCTCTACTTCGCGCAGGCGGCGCATGTCCCGGCGATCAAAGTGGTGATCTACTTCGTGACGTTCATCGTGTTCGGCACGATGATCATCCTGAACCTCTTCATCGGCATCATCATGAACAGCATGTCGGAGATGCATGCGGAGATCGAAGCCCGGGATCGCCAGCGCAACGAGGCGGAAACAGGCGCGGCGTCGGTCGAGGATGAACTGCGCCTGCTCGAACGGCAGATCGAGGCGCTCAAGGACCATGCCGTGCGCGTGCGGCATCGCCTGGGTGAGAGGAGTGAAGCACGAAGAGTATGACCTCGCTGGGTATCGAACTGCTCATCATCGTCTTGCTGCTGGCGGCAAATGGCGTGCTGGCCATGACGGAGATCGCCGTGGTGTCGGCCCGGAAACCGCGGCTGCGGCGGTTGGCCGAAACCGGCGACCTGCGTGCCCGGGCCGCCCTCGAACTGGCGGAGTCCCCCAACCGCTTCCTCGCGACCGTGCAGGTGGGCATCACCCTCGTGGGCGTGTTAGCCGGCGCGTTCGGTGGCGCGACGGTGGCCGAGCAGATTGCCAAGGCGCTGCAGGCCGTTCCGCTGGTTGCTCCCTATGGCGAGGCCATTGGCATCGGCACGGTAGTCGCCGTCATCACGTTGCTCTCGCTCGTGCTGGGTGAATTGGTGCCGAAGCGGATTGGTTTGAACAATCCCGAGCGCATCGCCCGGTTCATGGCGGGCCCGATGCAACGTCTGGCCTGGGTGGCCAGCCCGTTGGTGCGGGTGCTCAGCGCCGCCACGGAACTGGTGCTGCGCGTGGTCCGGCTCAAGAAACCCGTGGACCCGCCGGTAACGGAAGAAGAGGTCAAGGTGCTGATTCAGGAGGGCGTCCAGGCCGGCGTCTTTGACCGGCGTGAACCGGAAATGGTGGAAGGCGTGCTGGCGCTGGATCGGCTCCCCGTGCATGACATCATGACGCCGCGCGCCAAGATCATCTGGATCAACCGGGCCGATCCGCACGACGCGATTTGGCACAAGATTGTGGTGAGCGGCCACTCGCATTTCCCGGTGTACGAGAACTCACGTGATCAGGTGGTCGGCGTGGTTTCCCTCAAGTCCATTTACGCAAACCTGGCGGCCGGAATCCCGGTGAAGGTGGGTGATCTGCTCGTGCCTCCCGCCGTCGTCGCCGGCGGGCAAACCGTGGCGAGCCTGCTCGAATCGTTCAAACGCACGGGACGGAGCGTCGCCCTCGTTACGGATGATGCCGGCCGCATCATCGGCCTGGTCACGTTGATTGACGTGATGGAGGCGATCGTGGGCGAGTTTCCTTCGCCGGCCGAGCGACTCCAGCCCGAAGCGCGGAAGCGTGCGGATGGTTCGTGGCTGGTGGATGGATTCATGCCGCTGGAAAAACTGACTCCATTGCTTCCGTCGTTGCGTTTCCCAGCCGCCGAGAAACGCGACTATGCCTCGCTCGGCGAATTTGTGGCCACACGGCTCGGGCGTACGCCCAGGGAAGGCGAGACGTTTGACGAACAGGGCTTCCGGTTTGAGGCCCTCGACATGGACGGCGCGCGGGTGGACAAGGTGCTCATCATGCCCCTGGATTCGGGGTCGCCACTGCTCCGACCTGGCGAGCGGACCTCCACCACCAGGCCGCGTGTGTCAACGGACTCCCCATGAGCAAGCCGGTCACCACTGCCACCGCCGCCCCACGCGTCGTCTTGTCAGGTTCAGCGACAAACCGCGCCTTGTCTGCCGATCTGCGCGCGTTGGCGGACCATTTCAAAGACGGCCCGGTGCGCCTGGCGGAAATCGTGGAAGTACTGCATGGCCGCGGCTATCGCCTGTTTATCGTGCTGCTGTGCCTTCCCTTCCTGACTCCCATTCCGCTGCCGGGCTACTCGACGCCCATCGGACTGGTGATCGCGCTGATCGGCTTCCGACTTGCGCTGGGACAGAAGCCGTGGCTGCCCCGTCGCCTGATGCAGAAGGAACTCCCGCCGCGCATCCTACCGAAGGTGCTGCGTGCGAGCAGCCGACTCGTGGCTGCGTTCGAGCGGGTGTCGAAACCGCGATTACAATTCTTCTACCGTCGCCCCGTGTTTCAGTGTGTCGCGGGTGCGCTGATTGCGCTGTGTGGGCTAAAGTTGCTCCTGCCGATTCCGGTGCCGATGAGCAATTTCTTTCCGGGCGCCTCCGCCGCCCTACTGGCGGCTGGTTCGTTCGAGGAGGATGGTGTTGTCTTCCTCGCCGGCATCGTGATGTTCATCGCGTCGCTCGGCTACTTCGCGCTGCTGGGTTTCGGTGGCGCGGCGGCGGTGAGCGAGATTTGGCAACGCCTCGTGGGCGGCTGATGACGATTGGAAGTGCGGATTTGGATTTCCTCCCGGTGAACCGTGCCGGCAACGCAATCGAGATTCCGCCTGCAGGGCAATCTGCAGCTTGCAAACCGGCACGAACCGTGTTTGCTGGCGGCATGAAACGCTTCACCCTGATTACGTTCTGCCTACTGACTGCGCTGCCCATGCTCCAGGCCGGGTCATCCAAGTATCGGGTGTACTTCGGCACGTACACCGGGGCGAAAAGCAAGGGCATCTACGCGGCCAGCTTCGACGCGGCCACCGGCCAACTCGGCGCACCGGAACTGGCGGTGGAGACCAAGAGCCCATCCTTCCTCGCTGTGCATCCGAACGAACGATTTCTCTACGCGGTGGGCGAAGGGACAACGCTCGAGGGCAAGCGTTCCGGCGCTGTCAGTGCGTTTGCTCTCGACAAGGCCTCCGGCAAACTCGCGCTGCTGAACCAGCAGCCGTCGGGCGGACTCGGCCCGTGCCATCTTGCGCTCGACTCGAAGGGACGCTGTCTGATGACCGCAAACTACGGCAGCGGCAGCATTGCGTCGCTGCCAGTCCGCAAGGACGGCTCGCTCGGGGAACCGGCGTCCGCCATTCAACACGTCGGCTCCAGTGTGAACCCGCAGCGTCAGGCCGGGCCGCACGCGCATTTCATCACGCCCAGCCCAGATGATCGTTTTGCGCTCTGCTGCGATCTCGGCCTCGACCAGGTGCTGGTGTATCGGCTCGACCCGAAGCGCGCGACGTTGGCGGCGAACGATCCGCCCTTTGCCACCGTGAAGGCCGGGGCCGGCCCGCGGCATCTCGCCTTCACGCCGAACGGAAAGTTTGCGTTCGTCATCAACGAGATGGCGTCCACGATTACTGCGTTCGGCTACGACGCGAAGCACGGGACGCTTGCGGAGCGCCAGACGGTTTCAACTCTGCCGCCCGGGCATGCAGGCACGAACACGTCCTGCGCCGAGATCGCCGTGCATCCCTCGGGCAAGTTTGTTTACGGCTCGAACCGTGGCCACGACAGCATTGTCGCGTTTGCCGTGGACGCGAAAGCCGGCACGCTACGCTGCGTGGCGCATCAGCCCACGGGCGGCAAGACGCCGCGACATTTTGCGATTGATCCGACGGGTCAATGGCTGCTCGCCGAGAATCAGGCCTCGGACAGCGTCGTGGTGTTCCACATTGATCCGCAGTCCGGGAGGCTGTCGCCCACCGGACAGAGCGTGGAAGTGCCGTCGCCGGTGTGCGCGGTGTTTGTCCAGACGAAGTAACGAGGCGACGTCCCCGTGAGATCGTCGTCCTGGAGCGGTTAACCTCGTTGGTGACGGCCGAATTGCAGCTCGGGACCGAAGTGGTGTTTATCTCCATAGACGGAGAGGCCCACCGTCAACGGACCGCGCAGTAACGGTTGCTGCGCCTGCCTGGTTTGGGGATTTGGCAGGAGCAGGCTGCCGGGCCGATCCCAATTCGCCGATGCCAGACAATGCGACCACGCGAAAGGCAGCAATCAGCACAATTCGTTTCACGCGATCACCCAGCCGCTCATTGCGCCGTTTGGCGCGTGACGATGGGGACGTAACCCAACTCCAGACCCTTGGGCGGCGTCACCAGCAGGGCCGGGTCGAGGGTTGCGAGCTTACCGTGGCTGGGCAGCGCCATGTAGTCGCGGTCCATCGGCCAGGTCGCATGAATCTTCTCCACGAAGGCCTGCAGCTTCGCCTTCTTCTCCTCGCTCCAGGCGTATTGCTGGAACGAAGGCTGGTCCACGAAGCGATACCAGGAATAGGTGACCACCGAGCCATCCACGAGCTTGGTTGTAAACGGGCCGCGTTTCGGGCCGGGCTGGACCCAGGCGCCCGTAGTCGGTGATGTGTAAGGAACCCCAGGCGCGGCCAGCTTGAACTCCTGCTTGAGCAACTGCGTGTCGGCCGGAACGTCCTTGGCCGGGACCGCCACGCGTTCATCACCGACATGTTCGTAGTACTGCGGGAACAGGCCCGTCGGGCTCAGCTCGTTGGTCACCCACTGCAGGCCCCAGACGTTGCCCTCAAAGATCTTCGTGTCGAAGGAACGTTCCACCCCGGTCATCACTTTACCGCCCTGATCAAAGCGCGTCGTCCGCGTCGTCAGCTTGGGTTTCCAGGTGGCTTTCTGATCGAACCGTCCGGAGCAGGCCGGGCCGCCGTCGCGCCACGCCTTGAAGGCGTCGTGCAAGGCGGCCTTCGAGTAGTAGGTCACGTCCTGGACGAGGATGGCCCGGCCATCGGCATCTACGGGGAATTGCAGTTTGGGGATCTTGGAATAGCGGGTGCCCTTGGCGTCCTGGCTGTCGAAGCGGGGCACGGTGTTGATCTCCATGGCGCCACCGCCCATGTCGCCCGGGCGCGCGTCGAGTCCACGACCGTAGAGGAACGGATAGTTGAACAGCTTGCCGATCTTGCTCCAGGTCTCCGGGATGTAATAGGCCATCGGCCCCTTGTAGTTCGCCGCGCTTAGAAAACAGGTCCAGCTCTGGTCGCCGGTGGGCGGATCGCCCGTGGTGGGATCCGTGAAGGGCAAGGCCATCCAGGTGTAGCCGAGGAACTGGCCGTTGGGATTTCCCTCGAACGGCAGCGCATCGGGCGGAATCAGCAAGCGGTTGCTCAGTTGGGCAATCCCCAGCCGGTTGTCTGGCAGCGCCTCATTGCTGTAGAAGAAGGACCATCCGGGTGAGCCGACTTCGTAGTCGTAGCATTGCGGCGTAGCATTGAGGCTAAACTTCGGCGGGCCGTAGCGGAAGTGGTTCCCGGCCCAGTAGCCCAGGCCGCCTTCCAACGTTTGAAAGACACTGCCCCAGGTGGGTCCCCGCTCTTTCCAAGTCCGTGCCAATGTTCCTTCCGGTGCCAGCGGTTGGTCTTTGTTGTCGGAGTTGTTCGGGGTGACCCAGGAACTGGGCAGGCCGATCTGAAAATCGGCCAACGGCTGATCAATGAGCGGCCAGACTGCGGCGTAGAAGCCCATGCCAGCGCTAAATCCGGATCCAGCCGGGGGCCGGTCGTGGCCGAAGCCGATGTAGCCGTGCAGGCCTTGGGAATGCGCCGTGACCTTGCCGGCTTCGGCTTTGCCACCATTTTTCGTTTCTTGCCCGGCGCAAGACCAGGACAGGAGCACAAAGGCGACGGTGCAGGCGAATACAGTTTTCATCTCTCTGTCTCGTTCAAACGGTTTGCCGCTCACACGATTTCTTCCTTGGCGGCATCCCAACGCACCACGCGGCGCTCCTGCTGCGACGCCAGCGACATGAGGAAGGTTGCGGTTTCAATGAAAGCCTCGTCCGTCGAGCATTTCGGTGTGCCACGGCTTCGAATGCAATTGACCCAGTCCACCAGATGATTGGGCTGCCCGGGGGTTTTACCCCGCTCGTAGCCCTTGGGCAGGTTGGCGTTTCGGTTGTAGTGCGCCGGAAGAATCTCAAAGGTGCTGACATCGTGCGCGATGGCATCGAATCGCAGCGTGGCATCCCGGCCGCAAATTGTCACCGGCTGGCTATCCGTGGCATTCATGCTGCCTTCGAACGTGACCGTGCGGCCGAGCTTGTCGAACTGGTAAGTGGCGATCCAGGTGTCGGGTACTTCGCGGTCGTCGCGCAGCAGCGCGTTCAGGCCGAGGCAGGAGCACGTGTCCGGGATACCGTGGCCCAAGAGGTACTGAACGAAGTCCATCTCGTGTGAAAGCAGATCGCCGGCGTATCCCGTGCCGTAGGCGTAATAACAGCGCCAGTGCCAGAAGTGGCGTTCATTCCACGGAATCTTGGGGGCCGGCCCCAACCAGAGATTCCAGTTCACTTCCTTCTGGACCTGCCCCGGATCGGGCCGGTTCCATTGGTCATAGTAGCCATACCAGCGCCAGTTGGGACGCTCCGGCTCAAGGGACTTGAACCGTCCCGTGCGCACCAGGGTGATGGGACCGAGGAGATCCCGGGCGATCAGTTCCTTCGCCTGCAAGGCGCAGGTGGCTTGCCGCGCGTGGTGGCCGAGTTGGAAGACAACCTTGCTCTTCTTGAGCGCGTCACGCATCAACTTGGCCTCGGCCAGGGTCCGGGAGAATCCCTTTTCGCAGTAGATGTCCTTCCCGGCTTTCACAGCGTCGAGCACCATCTGGCAGTGCCAATGGTCCGGCGACGCGATGACCACCGCGTCCACTTTTGGATCGGCCAGCAATTCCCGGTAGTCCACATACGCCTTCGCTTCCGAGTTGAGACTGCGCTCGATGCCTTTCTGCCGATGCGGTCCATAAACGTCGCTCACAGCCACGACTTTCACGCCCGATGTCCCTGCCAGGACATTGAGAAGATCACCTCCGCGCGTCCCCAATCCGATGCAACCCACGCCAACGGTCTTGCTGGGGGCTGGGGCGGAGAGAATCGCCGGAGCGAAACTGGAGGCGGCGGCGAGCGTGGTGGCCGCCTGGCCGGTGGTGCGGAGGAATTGACGGCGGTTTAACATCGAGTCGTCATGCATGATTGCGTGGCCTTTCCATCGCTAAACTCAATTGGATGAATGTGGTGATAGTGGACCATTCGTTGGTTCACGCAATCCATTCTGACGAGATTCCTGCCGGCGCTCTTTGCGCACGCGGCATTGCGGTTCCAAGGTCCGACGGGCGGGCGGCCTTCACCACCCAGGGCCACCTTGCCCGCCAACGCCGCCGGGTTACTGCCCTCTCACCGGAATCCTAGCGCGCAGCCGGTGTTGTCCCGGCTCGCTTTACGACATCTCCGCCTCGGACGAGACGGACGAAGTTGTAGATGCGGATGACATCGCCCTGCGGGCCGCGGCCGTGCGGGAACATCGCGGGATCCCCGGCTTTGGGATCGCTGCGTTGCGCGCCGGCGCCGTGAACGTCCACGAAACGGTATTCTCCCTCGGAAGCACCTTGGCCGCTCTGGCGCGACGGAGGGCCGAAACCAGGACCAGGGCCGAACTCGCCGCGCTTGCCGGGCGGTCCGCCCGCGATGCCGCCCGGCGACATCCAGCCACCGGCGCGTCCGAACGCGACGTACATCGCCGCCGCGCCACCGCGCAGGCCGGCATGCGTCGTGGCCGACCAGTAGAACGGCCAGTCCATCTGCCGCGCTTCGTTCGTGATCGCGGTGCATTTGAATAGCGGATCAATCGCCGGTGAGTGGCTCGTGTCCGGCGAGCGTGAATAGTCCACGATGCTTTGCAGCTCCTTGACGCTCGGCAAACGCCAGTCGTCGTAACAGAGGAATTTCTCCGCGTTATTCTTCTGCACCCAAGCCAATGCGTCCTGCCAGTTCATGCCCTGGCCGCTGTCGTTCTTGGACCACGTCAGGCCGGTGGCGCGGTCAGTGATGGTATCGTCGCCGTTGGCGTGGAAATCGTTCTTGCCGTATGCCGGATTGCCGCGAACGCAAATGACGAAGAAGGTCTTGCCCGTGCGCCCGCCGGGCATGAACAGGTCGTAGCCCTTGATGCGGCCATCGGCGAAGTTCACCCCAAAGAGCTTGTCGAAGCCACGCGCGCCTTTGCCTACATACTTGGTGCTCGACGCATATTGCGAGTCAATGACGCGCTCTCCCATCACGTTGCCGTAAACGAACGTGAAGAAGCTCGTATCGAGGTAGGGCGAGAGGCCGGAGGTGTCTGCGTCCATCGTCGGCCCGCTCGGGTCCGTGCCGCGCCCGTCGAAGAGCGAGTAAAGCTCCTTGATCGTCGGCAACCGCCAGTCGTCGAAGCCGCCGAACTTCGCCGCGTTGAGCTTCGCCGGCAATGCTTGGGCCTGGTCGAAGGTCAGCTTGTCGCTGCGGTTGAGCAGACCGTTAGCATCGGCATCAGGACTTCGTTGCCAGGTCAGGCCGGTGACGTTGTCACGCATGGTCAAACCATCCGCGCTCAGCGTGTAGTTAGCCGGGCGGATGTGAAACTGCGCGTCCTGACCGTAGAACGCGTCCCCCTTATTCGGCGGGGCAGTCTCGCCACGGTTGTCGTAGCATTTGGCCTGCGCCGTGTCCACAATCGGGTAGGGCAGTGCCGCGGGAAGCCGCGTTGACGAGACGAGACACCCGGCGGCGATGAACAAGGAATGAAAGATGTTGTTCACAGCCTAGTCATTTCACTTTGGGGACACTTCATACCGATGCGCCACAGATGCTGACGCCCGGTCTGCGGCCAAGCCAATTGCTCGGACATATTCCACCATCGCTCTTTCTACTGAAATCGTGACGCGCAGAAAGCCCGAGCTGCCGAGGATTATGCCGCTCTTGTAACCGTATTCCGCCGCGCTGCGGGTGCTGCCGCGCGGATCACCGGGCTGCGGAACTTCCTGATACGCGACGCCGTCCAGTTCCTGCTTCACGTAGAGATGATCGTGACCGTGGAAGACAACGTTGACGTGATGCTTCACGAGTAGTTGATGGATTGGCATGGCCCAACCCGGACGATGCGCCGCGAATCCATCCGTGCCGTCGGCGTTCTTGCCGCCCCACTCGTAGAACGGCGCCGCCTCGACGCCGCCGCGGCCTTGCCGGTCTGTGCCACCGACGAGGTGATGAATGAACACGAACTTGAACTTCGCCTTGCTGGTTTCGAGCGTGCGCTTGAGCCACTCGTATTGCTCCTTGCCAAGCGTGCGAAACCAGTTGTCGTCGTTGCGCCGCGCGCGGGGCGAAAACCAGAACGGATCGAGCGCGATGAACAAAGCGTTATTCGTTTCCCATGCGTAATAGTTGTGACCGTTCGGCGCGAGCGGCTCGGGAAAATACTTCATCCGCATCGCGCGCGACCACATTGCGAGATTGGTTGTAGTGCCGTCGAGATAACGACCACTTTCGCCGTCGTGGTTGCCGATGACCAGATGCACCGGCGCGCCGATTAAGGCGAAGTATCGCTGCTGATCCACGTATTGTTGCGCTGCATTGACGCGATTGGTGTGCTTCTCGGACATGAACGTGTCGCCGAGGTCAACGTGGAACAGCGGCTTGTCCGAGGCCGCGTGCTCCATCGTGCGCTGAAAAAACTCGCGGTCCGTGTGGTCGTCCAAATGCGAGTCAGCGGTGATGGTGAAGATGAAGGGTTGCTGGGCGAATGCAGAGAGGATTGAGAGAGTGAGCGCCGCGCCAATGGCGTAGCGGCGACTCGGCAAAGCGCCGCAAGCGTTCCTTAACAATGGCGGCTTTCTGCCGAAAGCCGCTACGCTGCAAAGACTCATTGCCCGGCCTTTCGCCTCCCGCCACCCGGACGGTTGGTTTCCGTCGGCTTGGTCGGATCGTAATTCGGATTCGGCTTGGGCAATTGCGCGTTCATCGCCTTGAGATACGCCATCAACCGCGCCTCCAGTTCCTTCACCTTCTCCGGCATCTGCGACGCCAGATCGCGACGCTCGCTCGGATCGCTCGCGAGGTTGAACAGCTTCAACGCGCCAGTCTCGTAGGCATCAATCAACTTCAAGTCCCCGACATAAATCGCCGAGGCCGGGCCTTGGGCGTCCTTGTCGTAATGCGGGAAATGCACGACGAACTCCTCGCGAGGTCGCTTCACCGTGCCCGCGCCGCCGTTCTTGAGAACGCCGGCAAAACTTCCGCCTTCCGCGCCCTGCGGCGATGTTTCCTTCACTCCTGCCAGTTCCGCAAGCGTCGGCAACAAGTCCGTCGCGCTCACGCGTACGTGCGAACACGCGCCGGCATTCACGCCCGGACCGACGACGATGAACGGCACTCGCAAGCCGCCTTCCCACACTGTGCCTTTGCCGCCGGTTAGCGGCGAGTTGCGCCCCGGCGTGCCGTGGTCCGTGGTGTAGATGATGTAGGTGTTCGTGCTCAACCCGAGTCGCGCGACGGCATCCAGCAATTGTCCGAGCGTCTGGTCGACGATGACGGTTTCGTCGTCATCGTTTTTGGACGGACTTTCTCCACCGCTTTTTCCCGGTTGATTCGGATAATGCGAGAGCTGGAGATAAAACGGCCGGCCCGCCTTCGCCTGGCGCGCCAGGAAATCAATTCCCTTCGCTGTCATTGCGAGGGCCTGCTTCGGATTCGGCGCGGCGACGTTGTCCGGGCCGCCGTTGCCGGTTGGGCCGTCGCTTTCGTCAAAGCCGTGTTGATTCGGACTCACACGACCCAAGTGCCATTTGCCAAAATGCGCCGCCGCGTAGCCCGTGCGCTTCAAAAATTCCGCGATGGTGACGGTTTCGGCGGGCAACTCCAGTTGCGGCCACGGCGTGAGCAACTTCGCGCCGCTGTCGAGAAACTCGCCCTCCAGCAACCCGCGTCGGCCATCGCCCACGAACGTCATGTGCAACTGCGCCGGGCTGCGACCGGTGAGCAACGCTGCCCGCGACGACGTGCACCGCGGCGACGGCGCGTAGCCATCCGAAAAGCGCATCCCCGCCGCCGCGAGGCGTTCAATGTTGGGCGTCTTGATGGTTGAGCTTTTCGACGCGGGATTGCGGTCATCCATCTGCACCGAAGTGCTCGCCCAGCCCGAACCTTCGCCGTAGATGACGATGAAGTTAGGTGGCGCGGCTGTCGCAATGAAAACGGTTGCGGCAGCCAGAGAGAGGATGGTTGTGAGCCTCATGACAGCTTCATTCCACTTTTTTCGGTGGGGCAAAAAAATGATCTGTGTTGGCCAACTCAACTTTCCCAGTCAACGGGCGCGAATAAAGGTAGGCTTCGGCGCTTTTGTAGTCGTCGAGGTTACGAATCTTCACAAGCGCGGCGCGTTGCGAATCCGTGAGCGTGCGATTCACGTTGGCGAACGCCATCGTGTAGAGCCAGGACATTTCGCCGTCGAGCTCACCGTAATGACGGCCCAGCGCGAGGACCTTTGCGCGGACAGGCGTTTCACCGGCGAGACATTTGCGCAACTCAGTCGCGATGGCGCGCCGGACTTCGATGGTTTCGTTGATGGCCTTCTTTTGCTTCGCGATGATGCCGGTGACTTCAGCACGTTGCTCGGCGGTCAGCGTGTCGAGGAAATCGCTGCCACCGTCGCCGGTGCGCGAAAGGCTGATGTCGTAATCGCGTTTACCCATTGCGGGCATGTCCTTCATGTAGAAACCGCCAAAGTAAGTGCCATGGCGCTCGGGGCAAAAATACGTGTCGGCGTCGAGATTGCCGGCGGTCCAACTGAAGAACTCGCTCGCGTAGGTCATGTAAGCGACGTTGAAAATCTGGGGCTTGCCGCGGCCGGTGTCGCGAATCTTGTCGCGTTCATCAATCGCGGGCCAGGAATTGAAATCGCCGAACTTCATCTTGGCGAAATAGGCCTTCTGCTCTGGCGTGAGCGAACGCCACACCTGCGCCATCACTTCAGCGCGACGCAAACTTAGCTCCGCGTCCCTCTCGAAAATGTCGCCCACGCAACGGACAACGGCAGCTTTATTCAACCCGTCGCTGCCCGCGGGAATCTGGGCGTCGAGCTGGCAATGGAACGCCTTGATCAGCGGCAACCGCATCCGTGCGAGCGCTTCGAGCTGCGACGATTGTTCCTCGGCGAGGTCGAGGAACTTCTGCTTCTGCTCTGCATTGAGCGTTTGCAGCACGTTGCCGGCGACACGATTGAGGAACATCGGATTGTGACCTTTCACCGCGACGTCGATGTCGCGCATGTATTGGAAGCCGAAGAAATCGCAGACCTTGCCCGGCGGGATGAACGTGGACGCGCCGAAGTCACCCGTCATGAACGCGAGCGCGTTGAACGCGATGGTGTGGAGTTGGGCTTTGTCCGAGACGGCCTGCTCGATGGAGTATTTTTGTGCCGGCGACAATTGGTCGGGTCGCTCGCGGTATTGGCCTTCAGGACGAGGGGCGCTTTGGTCATTGCGTCTGGGCGGGCGTTTCTCCTGAGCCGATGCATGAGCCATTGCCAATGCGAGTGCCAGTGTGGTGGTGAGAAACATGGTTATCATAGTAGGCAGGCAATGTTGCGGGTGTAGAGCGGCGACGTTGCCGTCGCCGCTCTCGCAGTCGCGGGATTATTGTTCCGGAGCCGGACGTGGGGGCCGTTCCGCTGCGTCACTTTGCGGCGGTCCGCCCGGACCACGCCCCTGTCCGTCGGGGCGACCGGAGCCTTCGGGCCGTGGCGGACGGATCTCGTCTATCGTCAACTTGCCGTTGCCGTCCTTATCGAGCTTCGTCAGCGCCGCCGAGGCGTTCGCGATTTCGTCCTTGTCAATTACCCCATCGTGATTCGCATCCAACGCGGCGAGGACGGGCAAGCCTGGCGGGCGCTGGCCGTGGAATCCGCCCGGACCGCCGGGCGCGACGCCTTCGTGGCGCGGGGGACGATCCCCTTCGGAGGACACCGCATCGTTGTCTTGCGCGGCGGTGATCCAGGTGGACGCGCCGAGAGCCAGCGCGGTGATCAGCAACTTGGTGTGCGTCTTCATGTGTGTTCCTTTCATCCGGGTGTGGTGGTGTGTTCAACGGCGATTACTGCTCATCTGAATCGGCGGGCGGATTGCCCCGCGAGCCGCGCTCATCTCCCCGAGGGCCGGGGCGTTCAAGGCGATCAGCCGGGGCGTCATTGCTGGCGGAGCCGCGACGCGTCGAGCGATATCCGCGCCCCTGCATTGACGGCTGTTCGCGACCTGGACCGCGCGGGCCCGACTCAAAACCGCTCGCGGCATCGCCGCGTCCTGCCCAAGGCGGCGGGCCGAAAGCCGGCCCCCGCGCCTGCGGGCCAAGGCCACGTCGCATCGGTCCATAGTTCTGTTCTTGGCCGGAGCCTTGACGCCCCCGGAGCTGCGGTCCCCGGGCCATGCCCAGATCAAAGGGCCGGTGGCAGTGAGGACAGACTTCTGGACGCGGCCCGAATTGCCTTGGACCTGCCTGCGGACCATTCCACGCCGGCCCTCGTTGCGCGCCGAACTCCTGTCCTGGCATGAAGCTCCCTTGTGGCCCACGAGCTTCTGCGCCTTGTCGCCGCATCGGTGGTCGCGTGAACTGGCCGCCACGTCGTTCGCGAGAATCGTCACCCCGACGCATCCGTCCTTCGTCGGTGGGGCGGTCTTGCTTGCGTACTTCCTCGCCGTCCCTCGCAGCCGGCGGGTTCTTGAGTTGACTGGCTTGATCGCCTTGGGATTGCCCCATGGTGCTTAGCGCTGGAATCCCCAGCGTAAGTGCGAGCAGGAGGGTGGTTCGTTTCATGGTGATGTTCCTTTCGTTTTGGTTGGTGTTGTGAATTGAAGGCAGCGCCGCCGAGCCGGCGGGCAACTCCTGTCCGGCTTGTGACCGCTTCTCGAAGCGGCCGGTTTGGGCGGTGCGAATTGTCGTCATACACCTGAGCAGACGGCGGCGCAGCGAATGAGGCATCGCCAAAATTGTTAAGGAAGTGTAAATGTTGCCGCAGTCGCAGATCCGGCTTGCTAGACCGATGCGACCACCGATGACCGAGAATGCTCAGCCTGTTCCTGAAGGCGCCTGCCAGCGCTTGCTGGTGATTGACGACGACCGCAAGCTGTGCCGGCTCATTCGAGACTATCTCGAACCACTTGGCTACGAGGTCACCGCGGTGCATAGCGGCCCGGAGGGCGTGACGGCGGCGACCACACAGCCGTGGCAGGCGGTCATACTGGACGTGATGCTGCCGGGCTGCGACGGCTTCGCGGTGCTCAAACAGGTGCGCGCAAAATCCAACGTGCCCGTGCTCATGCTCACCGCACGGGGCGAGGAAACAGATCGCATCGCCGGGCTCGACGGCGGCGCAGACGATTACCTGCCCAAGACGTTTTCCACGCGCGAATTGCTAGCGCGGCTGCGCGCAGTAACCCGGCGCTCGGCGGCCGCAGCGGCGGACGATCGCACCGTGGTCGCAGCGGGGGATGTCCGTGTGGATCCCGCGACCCGCACCGCGACGCACGCCGGCCAGCCACTCGTGTTGACACCGGTTGAGTTTGACCTGCTGCTGTCACTCGTCCGCTCACCGGGCAAGGTGAAGACCCGTGACGATCTGATGGCCGAGATTCGCGAGCGCGAATACGAAGTGTTCGATCGCTCGATTGACGTTCACATTGCCGCGCTGCGGAAAAAGCTCGGCGACACTGCTCAATCGCCGCGCTACATTCGCACCGTGCGCGCTGCCGGCTACATGTTCCTCGCGAACGATCCGCCCGCCTGACCCATGCCCATGCGCTTTCCATTGCTCGCCCGCATCCTCCTTTGGTTCTTCCTGAACCTGCTGATGCTGGGGGCGCTGCTGTTCTTCTTCCTGCGCTCGGAATTCCGCGTGGAAACGCTGCTAGCCGGCCGCGGGGGCGAACGCGTGCAACAGATGGCGGATGCGGTGATCGGTGAATTGCGGGAACGCCCGCGCGGCGAGTGGGACGGCATCCTTGCGCGGTTTGGTGAGAGCTACGGCATCAAGCTGCTCTTGATCGGCGCGGGTGAGGATCAGGTTGCGGGGGAACCGGTGCTGCTCCCACCTGAAGTCCGCGAGCGCTTGCCGCGGCGGGGACCGCCGTTCCTACGCCCGAGTCTGCCGGACCCACCACTTCCCTCCAACCTGACCCCGCCCCTGTTGGATGGCCCCCGTGGCGGACACTTGCGGTCCACACCCCGTTTGTTCGTCCACACGAGCGCGCCGGACCGTTACTGGATCGTCTTCCCGTCGGCCCTCCCGGATGCGCCCGCCCTCCGTGGACGTCCATTGTCGCTGGTGGCCGTTTCAGAAACGCTCAGCGCGGGAGGTCTGTTCTTCGACTTCGTGCCCTGGCTGTGGGCGGGCGGCGCGGTGTTGGTCCTCTCGGTGTTGTGGTGGCTGCCGTTCGTGGGCGGCATCACGCGTGCGGTATCACAGATGACGCGCGCCACGGAGCAAATCGCCGAAGGTCGGTTCGACGTCAATGCGCCCATGCGCCGGCGCGATGAACTGGGCCGGCTGGGTGCCGCCATAAACCAGATGGCGGCGCGGCTTTCCGGCTTCGTCGCCGGGCAGAAGCGCTTCCTCGGCGACGTGTCCCACGAACTCTGTTCACCGATCGCGCGCATTCAGGTGGCGCTCGGCATTCTCGAACAGCGCGCCGATCCAAAACAGAAGCCTTACCTGGACGACCTGCATGATGAGGTGCAGCAGATGAGCCAGCTCGTGAACGAGCTGCTCAGTTTCTCGAAGGCGTCCTTCGGCGAGAAATACGTGAAGCTCGCTCCAGTGCGGGTGCAAGACCTGATTGAAAGTGCCGCCAAGCGCGAGTCCACCGTCACGACTTCCATCGCGATCGTCCTTCCCGGTGACTTATGGGTGCGGGGCGACGCTGAACTCCTCCGCCGGGCCCTTTCCAATCTGGTCCGCAACGCCATCCATCATGCGGGCAAGGCTGGCCCCATCCAAGTGTCCGCCGCTCTGGACGGCGCGGCCGTGGTCATCACGGTCACGGACAATGGTCCCGGCGTGCCGGAGGCGGATTTGGCGAAGCTGTTCGATCCGTTTTACCGCGTGGACGCTTCCCGCGATCGGACCACCGGCGGGGTGGGGTTGGGTTTGGCCATCGTAAAGGCGTGCGTCGAGTCGTGCGGCGGCACGGTGTCCTGCCGGAACCGGAAACCAACCGGATTCGAGGTTGCCCTCCGATTGACCGCAACGACCGGTGATTCCCCGAGCGGGAGGTCTCAGTCACCAGAACTTCCCGGGCGCAGCGCGTTCAACAACTGACGCTCGTCAAGCAAGCGAGCAACCACGGAAGTTCAATTCAGCGAAGGATCGTCGGGGATCGTAGCGATCAACTGGTTCGTCCAACCCTTCAGCCGCATGAGCCGCGCCCAAAGCCCGGAGAGGTCGGCCGCGAAAACGATATCCGCCGATGCTGGATGGGTGAGCCAGGCTTTGCGCTTCATCTCGTCTTCAAGCTGGCCGGGGGACCAGCCCGAGTAGCCGGCGAAGAGCTTAACCTTCTTGTCCGCCGCGAACGACTCGCCGAGATCCATCAACTCGTCCAACGAGTGGCCGACGCTCAGATTGGTCAACACATTGCCGTCCGGATTGAACGGCTCGGTATGCAGGAAACTCATCGCGGTGGGTTGCACGGGTCCGCCGAGATACAAAGGCTGGTCCTTGAGCGAGTCGGGAAGGTCCGCCACCAATGCATCGCCCACCTTGTTGCCCGTGGGGCGGTTGAGCACCAAGCCAAACGCCCCCTCGGCGTCGTGCTGGCAGATCAGGATCACCGTGCGGGCGAAAAACGAGCCGGTCAACTGCCCACTGTCGAGCAGTAACTGACCTTTGAGATATTTGTTCGCCGCCATTTCGCGCGGTCAATGTTGCGCATCCTTGCCGTGCTGGCAATGGCGATTACATTGCCTCCATGATGAAGGCTATCGTTGTGCTGTTGTTGCTGGCGGCGTTGGTGGTGGGCAGCGGGTGCAAGTCCTCTTCCGGCAGCCGCGAGTTCATTCCGGGCAAGGGCTGGAAAGCCACCGATTGATTCCGGGCTGTTAGGCCAGGAGGGCAGGCCGACCCGCACCCCGTTCCGTGTCGGCGGGGCGAAGCTCAGTTGCGCTTAAGTTTCAACTCGGTTTCCTCGCCTGACTCCTCGACTCGAACGCGAGCCCAGTCTTGGCCGATGGCCAGGCAGCGGAGCATGGCATTGGTCGGGCCCAGGCGCACCTTGCCCCGCTCGTCCACCGCAAACGAATGCCCGTTGATGAGCGCCAGCGGTTGAGTCGGCGACCAGACAATGCCGCTTAACGTCAGCTTGTCTGGAGCGGGCGGAGGCGGCGGGGGCGCGCTGGGAACTCCGGGTTGCCCAGCAGCCGCAGCGACGCGGCGGGGTAGATCCACCTTGCGGATTCGGTCCGTATCGTTCTCCACGAGACGCGCATCCACGCCATATTGCATCCACTCGACGACTTCGTTGAAGCCAAAGCGGTGCTCGGCATCAAGGAACAGGGGGAGCTGCCCGCGCGTGTAGGTGTTGCTGCGGATCAGCGCCGTCGAGGCCGCCGCCCCCTGCGCATCCATGAGGAGGTAGGCGACGAGTTCACAGAATCCCTCCACGGCATCCTGATCCGTCTGCTTCCGGCGTGCGGTGGAGACGTTCTCGTTGACCCAGACGTGCACGTACTCATGCGCACACGTGGCCCGGAAGAGCGGTCGTGGCAGCCCGCTGAGCAGGCTGATGGCGTGGGTCGCTGCGCCGGCATTGGTGCCGCGCACGGTGCAACCCCACACCACCGGGCACGAAAGGTCATTGCCCGCGAACTTGAAAAACTCCTGCAGCGCCTGGCGATCGACCATGCGCACGGTCACATTCTCGTCGGGGAAGGTCGTAAAACGGGAAAATTGACGATCCATTCTGTCCTTCACCTCGCGGATGAGCTGCTCCGCCTCGGCTTCGTCCAGCACGACGGTTTTGGCATCGCGGGCGCAAAGCACGCGGCCATCGGGCAGCGTGGTGGAATTGCGCGCCACCGGCACTCCGCAGAGGTAACAGACCGTGGTTCGCCGCGTGCAGTCTTTGCATAGCTGACGTTGCACGCCGGCGACCTTGTCTGGCAGCAGGTAGATGGCGTCAGTAAAGCGTTCCCCACAGACTTCACAAGAGTCAGCCGCCCACGCCGTCGCGTGGCCGAGTACCACGGAAAGCACCCAAATCGCAATCTGAAGGTTCGTCTTCACTCTCGAAGCACGACATCAGAAGAAACCAAAGGGCCGGTCGCGTCAAGCGAGCCGGCCCAAAGGCGAAACTGATTTCAACGCCGGTTTACGCCAGCGACTTGACCTTCGCCACAATCGCGTCAGCGTTGATGCCAAACTTGGCGAGCAGTTCGTCTGCCTTGCCCGAGCGCGGCAACCCGCATACCGCCAGCTTGTGGACCTTGACGCCGTCGACGCTGAGTTCGCCCGCGACGGCATCGCCCAAACCGCCTTCCGGATAATGATCCTCAACGGTGATGACGACGTTCTTGGTCTTGGCCGCCGCGGCCTTGATAACGTCCTTGCCCAGCGGCTTGATGCTGTAAGCGTCAATAACCGTGATGCCGATGCCTTCCTTCGCCAGCGCGTCAGCGGCCTTGAGCGCCTCATGCAATGTCACGCCGGCGGCGATGACCGTGGCGCGGTCGCTCGGACCTTGGCGCAGCACTTTCGCACCGCCCACGGGGAATTGCTCGTCGTTCTTGTAGAGGACGGGCGTCTTGGGACGTGACGTGCGGAGGTAGCAGATGCCTTTGATCGTGGCCATCTGTTCCACGAGCTTCTCCGTGCTTACGGCGTCGCTCGGATAGAATACGGTCGCGCCCGCGATGGGCCGCATCATGGCGAGGTCTTCCAAGCCCATCTGGGACGGGCCGTCTTCGCCGATGCTGACGCCGACATGGGAGCCCACGATCTTCAGATTTGCCTGCGAGATGCCCGCCACGCGGATTTGGTCATAGGCGCGGCTGAAGAAGCAGGCAAACGTCGAAGCGAACGGCACCTTGCCGCGCGTGCCGAAGCCGACCGCCACGGCGATGAGGTTCTGCTCCGCGATAAAGCACTCGGTGAAGCGCTCGGGGAACTTCTTGAAAAACTTGTCGGAATAGGTGGAATTCTTCGTGTCTCCGTCCATCGCCACAACCCGGAGATCCACTTCACCGATGCGTGCCAGGGCCGCGCCGTAAGCCTCGCGGGTTGCGACTGCATCGCCCGGCTTATAGCTGAGCGCCGGGTAGGCGGCCGGGGCTTCGTTCTTCGGCGCCGGGAGCGCCATCGGGGCGGCGATTGGAACGCCCGCGGCGGACTTTGAACTCGGCTGCAACTCGGCGATGGCCTTGGCCGCCTCTTCCTTGTTCAGCGGCTTGCCGTGCCAGCCATCTTGGTCTTGCAGGAAGGAAACGCCCCCGCCCTTGTAGGTCTTGGCAAGGATGCACAGCGGTTGTTCGCCCAGGCCCACACCGCTCAGAACTTCCAGGATTTCTTCGATGTCGTGCCCGTCAATGTCTTCGACGCGCCAGCCGAAGGCTTCAAAGCGCTTGCGATAGGTCACCAGATCATGCTCGAACGCCGTCGCCTGGCTCTGGCCGAGGCGGTTGACGTCCACGATGGCGATGAGATTATTCAGCTTCTGGATGCCGGCAAGCGAGGCCGCTTCCCAAACAGCGCCCTCGGCGATTTCGCCGTCGCCCAGCAGCACGTAGGTATTGTAGGTCAGGCGGTCCAGGCGGGCGGCGAGGGCGACCCCCACCCCGATGCCCAACCCCTGGCCGAGCGAACCGGTGGCCACATCGGCGAACGCCAGACGAGGCGTCGGATGGCCTTCCAGATCACTGCCGATGGTGCGCAGCTTGAGCAAGTCCTCCGCCGGAAACAGCCCGGCTTCAGCCCAGGCGGCGTAAAGAATCGGGGCGGAATGTCCTTTGGACAAAATGAAGCGGTCGTTATTGTGGAAGCGCGGGTTCTTCGGGTCGTAGCGCATGTGCCCGAAGAACAGGGCGGCCATCACGTCAGCGGCGGAAAGGCAGGACGTGGGATGCCCGCTACCGGCAGCAGTGGTGGCGGCAATCGAGTGAATCCGCAACTGATTCGCGATTCCCTTCAGTAATTCAACATCAATCTCAATCATGTGTGTCGGGAAGTTAAGACAGCCGGTGACGGAGGGAAAGCGGGAAAATCGCCAGCCGGGGGACATTGCATTCCCATGGCCTTTCCGTAACCTCCGCACATGACTAGGAAAGAGAAGCCAGAGAAACCGCCGGTCGATCCGGAGCTGAAACGGAGGATCGAGGAGCTAATCCAGTTCAAAGGGGGCGGGCATAACGAGGAGAGCGTGGCCGACATCATCGAAAACGCCCTGAAACTGCTGACGGATGTGCAGGACAGCGGCGACGTGCGCGTCATCCAGACGGCCAACCGGGAGTTGCGCTACGCGTTCCGGCTGTTCGCGCCTTACGCCCACGTGCGCAAGGTCACGATCTTCGGTTCCGCGCGAACCGCCCAGACCAAGCTGGAGTATCAGCAAGCCGTGGACTTCGGTCGCAAGGTAGCTGATGCCGGGTTCATGGTCATCACCGGCGCCGGCCCGGGTATCATGCAGGCCGGCCACGAAGGCGCGACGCCGGAAAAGAGTTTCGGCGCGAACATCCGCCTGCCCTGGGAACAAAGCGCCAACCCGGTCATCCGCGAGGACAAAAAGCTCGTCACGTTCAAATACTTCTTCACCCGCAAGCTGATCTTTATCCGCCACTCGGACGCCATTGCGTTGTTCCCCGGCGGCTTCGGTACGATGGACGAGGGCTATGAAGCGCTGACACTCATGCAGACCGGCAAAAGCCAACTCATGCCGTTGGTACTGATTGACCGCCCCGGCGGCACGTATTGGAAGACTTGGGACAAGCACATCCGTGAGCATCTCCTGCGCGACGAACTGATCTCCCCCGACGACCTGAATCTCTACCGGATCACCGACAACACGGACGAGGCGGTCAAGATCATCACCCGCTTCTATCGGAACTTCCATTCCACCCGGTTTGTGAAGGATCTGTTTGTCATCCGGCTCAAACACGCGCCCACCGACACCGCCATTCAGGCGATGAACGAGGATTTCGGAGATATCATCAACGGAGGGTCAATCCAGAGAATCGAGCCCACGCCCGAGGAGTGCGAGGACAGCGACCACCTGGACCTGCACCGGATTGGCTTCAGCTTCAACCGGCGCGACTACGGCCGGCTGCGGCAGTTGATTGACGCGTTGAACGGGCTGTAAGCTCGCATTGGCTCACGACCGCCAGACGCCAAATAGTCCAGCCTTGTTGGGTTATTTCGCCGTTTGAATATTACGGACACACGCAGAACACTTCCCAACATGGCGCTCGGAAGGTGGAGGCGGAGTCGGCGTCGTTGACGCCTGCACTGCTGTGCCGAGTTGTGACGGCCGCTAGTTCCGTCGCTAGACTTGTGGCGCCCATACCGGTAGTGCAACTAACCGGCATCATATGGGATCTCTGCGATGTCGAGGGTTTGCCCGTCGCTAATCATCCGCACCCTGATTCTGCCCAACACCTATTTCAATGCCGCCCAGACGCGGTGGACGTCGTCGTGGTCGTCCAGCTCCTGGAGGAATTCGCCCACTTCGGCGCGCTGGGTTTCGTTCAGCTCCGGGAATTGCTTCGGCACGTAGCCCAGTTCGCTCGTCACCACGGTCCAGCCGTTTTGCGAAAGCCACTTCGAGACGGTGTGAACGGCGGTGCGGTCGCAGATGAACCGCGCGCCCGCCACGCCTTCGGGGATGTCGTCGTTCTGGTCGCGGGTGAGCGGCTCGACTTCGTTCGCGCCGGCTTCGATGCCTGCGGCTTCGAGGTCGGCCTTCGGGTCGGGGTGATGCGCCTCGACTAGCCCGACGTGATCGAACAAGAACTTGTTGCTGCCGGCGTTGCCGAGCTGGCCTTTCTTGAAGAGATTGCGGACCTCCGGCGCGGTGCGGTTCACGTTGTCGGTGTAGGCCTCGACGATAAGCGCGACCTTGTGCGGCGCGTAGCCCTCAAAGACGACATGCTCCATGACGAGCTTCTCGTCGCCCAGCCCTGCGCCCTTCTTGATGGCGCGCTCGATGACATCGCGGGCGACGCTCTCCTTGCGCGCCTTCTCGACGGCGGCGAAGAGCCGCGCGTTCATCGCGGGATCCGCCCCGCCCATCTTGGCGGCGACGGAGATTTCGCGGACGAGTTTGCTGGTGGCGCGACCTTTCTTGAGGCCGGCGACCAGCCGTTTGGCATGCAACCATTGGCGACCCATGTGCGGAGGGTAGCAGAAGGGCTGGGGCGGTTTCAACGCTGCGCCGCAAGTTCTGCCGAGCCGGGGGTCGGCACTCCGATTCGGTCAGAATCCCGGCTGGCCAACCGCCGGGCCCGGCGTAGAATCCCGCCCATGGCGATGACGCGACATTGCTGGAAGTGCGGGGCGGAATACACGTTTGCCGGTTCGCCCGGGCGCTCGGAGGCCTGCCTCTGCGGCGCCGACCTGAAGGTCTGCCAAAACTGCGTGAGCTACGATCCCAAGGTGGCTTACCAGTGCCGCGACCGCCGGGCGGAACTCGTCGAGGAAAAGCGCGTGGCGAATTACTGCGAGTATTTCGAGATGGTGCGGCGGGAATTCGTCGCCCCGGCAAACGAATTCTCCCGCGCGGACAAGGCCCGCGAACAACTGAAGAAGTTGCTCGGCGATTGACGTCCGCGCCCGGGTTGCCGCCAGTCGGGCGACGCCTCCGCCATCGCTCAAGCCCCAGCCGCCCGGGCGACGCTCACGGAGTCGCTGAGGCGTTTGTTGTCCGCCCGGATGCGCGCCGCAAGGGTTTTGCCCACCCCGAAGTAAAATGCGGTGGCGATGTCCGGCGCCTCGTTGGTGAGCGCCTGGCAGCCAGCGGCGGTAATCTTCAGAAGGTAGCTGTCCTTGTTGGCGATGATGTCCGCCGAACGCGGACCGTGATCGAACAGGGAGATTTCGCCGAAGAAATCCCCGGCGCCGAGGGTGGTCAGGATGGTTTCGCGCCCGCCGATCAGCAGCCGCACGCGCAGTTCGCCCTCCAGGATGAGGTACATCGCGTCGCCGTGTTCGCCCTGGGTGACAAGGGTGCTCCACTGGGGCGCCTGCTTGATCTCCATGAACCGGGCGAACCGGGTCAATTGCTCATCGCTGAGGCTGGCGAGGATCTTGACCCGCCGCAAGGCGCCGGCCCGAATGGGGCTCGCCGTCGCGCCGGGCGTGGCCTCAGGTTTCTTGCCGAAGAACATGCGCAGCTCCGGCAATTCACTGGCGCGTTGCCAGGTGGTGTTGCGCGCGGCATACACCCACGTTTCCGCGAACACGCGTTCCTCTTTGATCCAGTTGACCAGGGCAGGCAGTTCGATCGGCCCATAGACGGCGAGGTCAATGCCCCAGATGTAGAACAGGTTTGACGTCGGCTCGGTGTCCATGCGGAGCTTCTAGCAGAATCTCCCGCGGAGCGAAACGAAAATGGCAGCCGCCCGATCCGGATGCGGGCGACCGTGAACTCCGCAAACCTGAGTGAACTCCAAGTAGCTGCTGCGGCGCGAGCTATTTGCCGAACTCCTGAAGGCGCAGGTTGCGAAAGTCGAACGCCTTGTTCTCGGCCTGGATGCCGATGTAGCCGCGGTCGCGGTCCAGCGCATCGGATTCCCAGGCCGGCTCGCCGTTCACCGTGAGTTTGCAGTGCTTGCCCCGCACTTCGAGGCGGAACTTCACCCACTGATTGACCGGCATCCGGGGCGTCTCTGCCGGCACCACCGTCTTGTAGCCTTTGACCAAACCGCCGAGCGAGGAGCCTTTGAGATTGACCTGCCAGCCGTCCTTGGGCCAGGGCGATCCCTCCAGACCGCAGCGGATGAAGAGCCCGCTGTCGTAATCGTCATCCAGCGCGCGCCACTCGCATTCGAGGATGAAGTCCCCGTATTCCTTCTCGGTCCGCAACCAGCCCATGCCTTTGACCAGCCGGAGATTCCCGTCTTTGACCTCGAAAGTCACATCGTTGACGCCGGCCCAGCCGGTGAGGTCCTTGCCGTTGAATAACGATTCCCACTTGCCGGAGTCGTCCGCGGCGCGCGCCGCGCCGACCCGGTGCAGGGTGACGACGAGGAGGATCCCACCGCGGCGCCGGCGGGCGTTCAATTTCATGG
>CAZWJC010000084.1:0-24639 GCA_964634255.1 uncultured Verrucomicrobiota bacterium
GACTCGCCGCGCGAAATCGAGGTCTGCCGGGATTTGCTGGCGCAGATTCCGTCACTGACCGTTGAATCGGCTGCCCAGTCGGGCGATTCAACGATTCAACGATTCAACGATTCAACGTTCCCCTTCGACCCGTTCCACTTCGAGCGCCGCCACACGCCTGAGATTGAATTAGGAGAACAGGCTTCCAGCCTGTCAGGTGGCGCAGGCTTCCAGCCTGTACGCTGTGGAGGCGAACAACTCATCCGCGTGGTCGTGACACGCGACGTGTTTGACAAGGTCGCGCCGAAACTCTCCCCTAAGGCCGACGTCAAGCCCGAGGTGGTTTATGAAGATCTAAACCTGGCGGAGATTGATCCGACCCAAGAGTTCTCGGTCAACTGCGACACGCAGCTCGTTACGGTAAAGGACGGCGTGAAGTTGCCCGCGATCGCCGCGTTCCGTCTGCTTGCCGCGAAGCTGAAGCGGTTGGGCCGGAACAACCCGATTCTGCTGAAGGATTGCCTGAGCTTTGAGGCCGTTCCCTTGGAACCAAAGATCGCGCTATTACGCGCCTCGGCCGTCATTGGCGCCCTGCTGGCGGACGGCATCGGCGACGCCATTCTCGTGCGTGGCGAGCCAAACGCGATGTTGTCCCTTCGGCTGGCCTACAACATCCTTCAAGCCGCGGGCTGCCGTTCGTTCAAGACGGACTACGTCGCCTGCCCAAGCTGCGGCCGAACGCTGTTCAACCTCCAGACCGTCACCGCGCGGATCAAGGCACGCACCGAACATCTCAAGGGCGTGAAGATCGCCATCATGGGCTGCATTGTAAACGGCCCGGGCGAGATGGCCGACGCGGATTTCGGCTATGTGGGCGGCGCACCCGGCAAGATCAACCTCTACGTCGGGAAGACGCCCATCAAGTTCAACATCCCTGAAGCCGAAGCCGTGGACCGGCTTGTGGACTTGATCCGCGAGCACGGCAAGTGGGTGGAACCATCCGCCTGACTTCTCGACCGGCTTCGACCTCGTCTCCTTTCCCTCGCGCCTGCCCGTCGGTAGGCGCTTTGTTTACCTGCTCGACGTCATCCCGTACACCAAAAGCCGCCGGCGGCCCGAGGCTGCCAGCGGCCCTTGTGTTTGGGACTAGATTACTTGGCCAGCACGCGATAGAAGCGCTGCAACCCGTCCGGCGTGGTGTCCACGTAGGACGCCGTGGTGCCGGCGGCGGTCACTTCCGCGCCGAGGTTCTGCCACGAGCCGTTCACCGTGCTCGCCTGCTGAACCTGATACTTCGCGCCGCTGCGCGCTTCCCAGACCAGCGTCACGGCCCCCGCAGCCGACTTCACGCTGAGCACCTTGAAGGCGGTGCTCGGCGGCGCGTAGTTGGCGTTGACCTGGAATGCCATAATGCCGTTGTTCTCGTTCAGCGCGAAGAGGTAGGCATTCCCGCCAAAGTCCAGATCGCCATTCGCCTCGATGCTGGAGTTGTACGACGGGAACAATTCCTGGTCGCGCAATGCCGGCCCGACCTCCAGGTCAGCTACGTTGTACATCATCACGTTCTTTTGCGTATCCGTGGCGATGCCCGCGAGCAACTTGAGGTTGTCGTTATAGGCCAGGGTGGTGATGGTGCTGGAGATCTGCGTGGTTGGATACGTCTTGAGCACCGTTCCGATCTTCGTGGCCAGGTCGTATTGCACGAGGTAGAGCTTGCCCAGAGCAACGGCTTCACTCTGCCAGGCCTTAGCCCAGAAGGTATTCCCCACGTTGAAGCAGAGCCCCAACCGGGAGAACCCGGCCGGCGCATTGGTCACCTTGATTTCGTTCGCCACGAAGTTCATGCCGTCCGTCGTCTTCAGAATCGAGACGGTGTTGGTGGTTGCCCCATAGGCTCCCATGCCCACCAGAATCTCCGTGTTCACGCCAGCGCCGCGCACGTCAAACGTGTATCCGCAGGCTTTGTTCGGCGAAACTGTGGTCGCCGGGTCGCCTTCGAAGGCAACCGTGGCGACGGTCGTGGACGCATCATTATCCCACCGATAGACCTTGAACGGACTGGTGCCCGCGGTCGTGGTCAGATTGCCGGCATACACGACACCGTCGTCAGCCACATCAATCTTGTGCAGGAGTTTGGTCGTCCCCGACAGCGCACTCACATCCATGGTGTACTTGTCCGCGCCCGTGACGGCATCCAACACGCCGATCATCGGACTCCCGCCAACCACACTGACAACCAGGAGGTTGGACGTGGCCGGATTGAAGGCCATGCCGTATTCGTTGTAGCCCGCATTCAGGTAAGGCCGGCTGCCCGGGATGAGCGACCAGATGTTCGTCATCTGCTCGGTTTCGTAAGGTTTGATCACCGTCAACGTCGCAGGTCCGCTTTCACGATAGCCGCCATTGTTGGACACCCGCACCGTGTAGACACCGGCCTGGTTCGTTTGGGCACTCGTAATCGAATAGCTCGAATCGGTGGCATCGGCGATCATCTGGCCGCCGAAATACCACTGATAGCCCAAACCCGAGGTGCTGTCTGCCACCACGCTGAATGAGGTCGGCGTGCCCACATACGCCGACGCGCTGGCCGGATGAGTGATAATGGCCGGAAGACTGACAAAGTTCGTATTCACCTTGTACGCCGTGAGGCCGTTGTTGACACCGAGCGCCACCAAGTAACCCGCACCAAAATCCACGTGCCCCTGGAATTCAATGTCCGCGTTGAACGTTGGCAACAGCTCCTGATCCGTGAGGAAGGGAGCCGCATCCGGATTCGACGCCTCGTAAACAAGCACGCTAACCGGAGCAGGCGAGCCCACATTTCGCAGGCCAGCGAGCAAGCCCGAAGTGGGATCGTACTTGATCCCATCCAACAGCGCAGGCACAGCACGGAGAGCTGTAGTCGTTGTGCTGGTCGGATAGGAATACTTTACATAGCCAGTCCCAGTGGTCAGGTCGTATTCAATCAAATACAACACCCCATTCCCAGTGGTCGTCTTAGCCCACACCGTATTGGGCTGCGGCCCCCAATCCAACCCCAACCGACAGAATCCTGCGGGCGCATCCGGCACGGTGATCAAGGTCGAACTGAAAATGTACTGGGCATCCGGCTTCAGGATGGCAAATGTTCGGAAGGCGGAGTTGAGGTGGCCGATCAGAATCTCGGTGTCCAACCCACTGCCGCGAACCACGAAGGTCTGTCCCCAACCGTTCGTCGCCCAAGTCTGCCCGTTGCCGGGATCTCCATCGTAGGCCTTCCATTTGTCGGTCGTGGACGGACCGTCGTTCCCAAACCCGTAGATGGTGAACTTGTTGTTGGTGCTCGTCGTCAGGTTGCAGACGTACACTGTGCCATCATCCGCCACGTCCACCTTGTTCATCCCGGTGACGCCCAGGCCCGTGTAGTCCATGTAGTGCTTGTGTTCTCCGGTCTGCAGATCCAGCACCGCAAGCATGTTCGTCGGATTCGGCCGCGTCACGACGATGACATTCGTGGTAAGCGGGTTGACCGCCACGCCATACGTCTTATAGCCCAAGGCGGTATCGCCAGCAGCAGGCCGGAAGGGCAGATATGGACGAGTTCCAGCCGCCGCGGTCCAAACATTCGCGATCTGCGCCGATCCATTCGCGGGGGTTACGGCCAGGGTTGCACTGGAACTGGTCACGCTGCCGACGGCGTTGCTAATCACGACGCTGTACGCGCCCGCCTGGGCATACGAAACATTAGGAAGGTTCAGCACTCGGCTGGTTGCTCCTGGAATGTTCACCCCACCAACTCGCCATTGGTAGCCGAACGGTTGCGTGCCGCCAACGACTACGGAGAAGGTGTAATTACTGGCCCCTTCCCAAAGTGTGACACTCGCCGGCTGCGTCGCAATGGTCGGCGCGGTTGCGGCAGCGTCGGTCAACGCATAGGCCATGATGCCGTTGTTCGATTCCAGAGCGAAGACTTTCCCATTGCGGACAACCGCGGAACCGGTTGAATTCCCGTTTGCGCCATTCGTGGGAAAGCTCTTGGTCGTGTCGAGTTGGATCGGCATGGTCGGATCGTAAATGTTGTATAAGCGAAACGCGTGGCCAGCGGTCTCAACAATCGCCGCCAGGTTCCGGCTCGTATCCACCCCCAGCGGTCCACCCGTCACCGCGGTCAACGGGCCGAAGCCGGTTACCGTGGCCAGCTTCGCCGTCAGGTCGAGATTCAGCACTTTCAGACTGCTACCACTTTGCTTGGCGAAGAACGTGTTGCCTGTTCCCCAAGCCACCGCTTTGCCGAAATCACCCGGCGCGATACCCGAGGCAGCGTCGCCAACGATCTTCGTGGAAGTGAAGTTCGTGCCGTCGGTCGTCGTCAACAGGGCCAGGTTCACGTGCGTCGTGCCCAAGAGGATCTGCGTGCCGGCTCCAGTGCCCCGCACGGCGATGGAGTCACCAAAGCGACGGTTGGCCGCATAGTTCGTATCGGTGTTCGACGGGTCGCCGGAATAAACCGACACCGGCTGCGCCGATTCGTCGGCCCACCGGTAAAGCTTGTAGGGGAGCGCGGGGTTGCTGGCGTCGGTTGTCAGATTGCCGGCATAGATCACCCCGTCGTCAGTGACGGCGATCATGTTGATGGGGTAAGTGCCGCCGGCGAACAAGCTGGCGTCGTAGGCGAGCTTGCCGACGACTTCACCACCGCTCGCATTGAGAATGTAAACGCCGTTGGTTCCAGAGAAATTGGTCCCGTAGTCGGGAATATTGGAGCGGCTGACCACGAGCACGTGGTCGGTCACCGGGTTGTAGGCCAAACCGCGGGTGAGATTGTCGTTATTGAAAAACGTGTTCGTCTTGGGGCTGATGCTCCACAGGCTCGTGAGCGTGTACGACTGCGCGTTCGCGCTTTGGGTAGCGCCCAGTCCAAGGCAAACCAGGAGGAGAGACAAAGGCCGCAAGGGGGTCAGCCAGGCAGCGTGACGGATTCGTTTCGTTACGGAAGGCTTTTTCATGATGTTTGAGTTCTGCGCGGTAGAGGCTAGGGCCCGGCCTAGTGATCGTCTATGACGCGTTTGCGTCAACGGAAGGCCCTTGGCTCCAGACCGAACCCGGTCTTTATTGATGCCAGATGAAAAGACCTCAGACGTCGTTCTGCTCTGCGGCCCGGGTCGCTCCCGTGCGTACCTCCCGCGGTTTCACGCTGATTGAGTTGCTGGTGGTCATCGCGATCATTGCCATCCTCGCCGGCATGTTGTTGCCCGCCCTGAGCAAGGCGAAAGCTAAAGCGCAGACCATCGGCTGCCTGAACAATGCAAAACAGTTGCAGACCGCTTACGAGCTCTACTCGACGGACAACGGGAATAACGTGATGGATAATTCCGTCGCCGGCGTCGCCAGCCCCGGCGCCCAAGCCTGGATCAAGGGCAATGTCCAAGAATACACGACCGACTACGAAAATGACCCCAAGGCGGGCGTTCTATTCCCCTACAACTCCTCGCTCGGCATCTACAAGTGCCCCAGCAGTCGGGCTTTCATCAAGGGCCTGGGCCGAGGCGATTCCGCCCAAGTGCCCCACAACCGGAGTTACGCGGTGTCCGTCTGGCTGGGGAGCAACCTCGACCCGGTGAGCTCCGGTGGGCCAATTGCGAAGAAGCAGACCGCCATCCGCAACCCTTCCAAAGCCTCCGTGTTCCTGGAAGAAAACCAGATCAGCATCGACAATGGGGCGATCGGTTTCTTCCGTTATGACCCGGCAAATCCCACCGCCAGTAATCCGGTGCTGTGGAACCTGCCGTCCGCACGGCATAACAACGGGTGCAGCTTCTCGTTCCTGGATGGCCATGGCGAGACGATGAAGTGGAAAGCCGGGCTTGTGAAAATCAACGCGCAGTTCGGAGCAGACGATTCCCGAACCATGCGTCCCTCCGCCGGTACCAATCCAGCCCACAGCAGTCCGTGGGCGCTGGACGCCGACTACATCCGCCTCGGGATGACGGCGCCGGAACTCTGATTCGCGGCAATCGCTTTCGCAACGCGCGGCGGCGGGATTCACATCCGCCGCCGTTCGACTTTTTCACGGTCAGCTCCACTCAACAGCTTCCATTGAGCCGCCTGCAGATCCGCCAACTGCAAGCCGCCAATCCGCACCCGGATCAGCCGCAAGGTCGGATGGCCGATGGCAGCCGTCATCCGGCGCACCTGCCGGTTCTTACCCTCGATCAATTCCAAGCCGATCCAACAATCGGGAACGTTCTTCCGATAGCGGATTGGCGGATCCCGGGGCTGGAGGAGCACCACTGGTTGACTCGTCTCGCGAGCGACAGTCTCGGCACCCGTTGTCACAACGGCCGGTTGCGGATCCAGCAGCCACGCCCGGCACGGCAGCGTCTGACGGTCTTGAACGGCCACGCCTTGGGAAAGCCGCTGCAGCGCCTCGGGCGACGGAATCCGCTCCACCTGCGCCCAGTACTCGCGCTCGTGGGCGTAACGCGGATGGAGCAGGCGCTGATTCAGCTCGGCCTCGTCGCTTAGGAGCAGCAGGCCTTCCGAATCCGCATCCAGTCTTCCGATGGGATAGACGCCCTTCGGAAAGCCAAACTCCGCCAGCGTTCGCTGCCCGGGCGCTTCCGCTGTGAATTGCGAGAGCACGCTGTGAGGTTTGTGGAAGGCGATCAGCACAGCGCCACGAATAGGAGGCTCAGAATCTGAGGTCCGAATCTGGTTGGCACGGAGACTGGCATACGCCTGTTGCCCGCCTAATTTTTCAGCCGATAGAACCGCGCCGGCTCAGCCGCCTGAGGCGTTATTACCACGCTCTTCCACGTGCCGTTGTCAGCAACGGCATTCGTTGCCAGCGTCCAATAGATCGTCGGCGTGAGATTCGTCGTGGTCTGCAACTGGAAGCCCGTAGCCGAGCTCGGCCACGCGAGTACCAGCGCACCGTCAGTATACGACACGGAGAGTGAAGGTGGCGGGCCGCTGAACGGCACCAAGACGGCCATGGTCGCCTGGTTGTTTGCGGCGACGTTGTCGAATTCCCTCGCGCTCACACTGGCGGCATTGGTCCACCAGCCTTCCGCCACGGCCTGGGCCGTGATCGTAATGCGTGCCCCGGCCCCAACCCCCAAGTTGCCGAGGCTTGCCGTCACCGCGCCAGCCGCGTAGCTACAGCTTCCTGCCGTCGTGGTTGCGGACACATAACTCAGGCCGGCTGGCAACGGGTCGATTGCCGTCACGGCCGTGGCATTGGTCGGCCCGAGATTCGTCACGGTCACGGTGAAAACCACCGTCTCGCCCAGTTGAATCTGGCTCGCAGACGCTGACTTGGTCACGGCGAGGTCCGTCATGACGACGCCCTCAAGCGCAAACCACGCGAATACATCCTGGCCGTTGTTCAGATCGCCCCGGACCAGATCGCTGGCGACCGCGTCGAAGACGACAATCGCACCGTTCGTGCTCATGACAGGAGACTGCGCTGCCCCGTTGCCCGCACCACGATGCGTGTGGTTTTCGCTCAGTAGCGCGGTGATCCCGGCAGCCAAGTCGCGCCGGAACACATTCGGTCCGGCGCCGAGGAATTGTCCGGGCACCAGATCCGTCGCATCGCTCTCAAAGATGACATAGCGGCCGTCAGGGCTAAGGCTCGGGCTGTAGGAGTGTCCGTTACCGCTGCCCGCGCCGCCGCAATTCACGCTAACAAGCGTGGTGGTGTTGGCCACAAGGTCGCGCACAAAGATGTCGCGTCGCGAACCGTTAAGATCGTTGGCCACCAAGTCGGTTGCCTCACTCGCGAAGAGCGCATAGCGGCCATCGGCACTCAGGCCATAGGGATAGGAAGACGCATTGGCGCTGCCGGTGCCCAGGCGGTTCACGCTGACCAAGCGTGTGACATTCGACCACCCATCTCGCACAAACACGTCCGCGGAGCTGTTCGCGTCACCGGACACCAAGTCGTTCGCCTCACTGACGAAGAGGACGTACCGTCCGTTGGGCGTGAGCCGCGCGTCGCTGGACACCCCATTCCCGCCCCCCGTGCCAAACCGGTTCAGACTCGCGCAACGCGTGACCCGGCTCACTCGGTCGCGTACGAAGACATCTCCCAAGCCGCTGGCGACTCCCGCAACAAGATCCGATGCGTCGCTGGTGAACGCGACAAACCGACCGTCTGGGGTCAAGCTCCACGCATCCGAAAGCCGGTTGCCACTTCGGCTGCCACTGACATTTACACTGACCAAGTCGTTCGTCCCATACCAGGTATCCCGAACGAAAACGTCCTGATCCGCGTTCGTGTCTGCAAGCCCCGTCAGATCGCTGGCCTGACCGGCAAATAGGGCGAACCGCCCGTCGGGGCTAAGCTGCGGCCAACTGGATCCCGCATTCCCGGGACCTGTGCCCGCCGCATTCATACTGATCAGCTTGGTCAGGCCCATCACGCGGTCGCGCACGAAGGCATCCCGGCTGCCGTTGCCATCCCGTGACACGAGATCGTTGGCATCGCTCTCGAATGCCGCGAAGCGCCCGTCGGCACTGAGGGACGAGAGCCACGAGGGCCCGTTGGCTGCGACCCCGTTCGTGTTGACGCTGATCAACGTCGCAGCCCCGCTACCCAGATCGCTCAGGAAAATGTCAGGTTTGCCATTGGCATCGTTGGCGACGACGTTCTCCGCGGTGCTGGTGAAACCCGCGTACCGACCATCGGCGCTCAACAACGGCGAATCCGAATCGCCGCGCGGCGTGACACTCACGTTGGCGCTGACCAAGGCGGTGCGGTTGCTGGCGGGTTCATACGCGTAGATATCCATCGCGTCGTTGCCGTCGTCGGGCCAGAGATTCGTCGCTTCCGTGTCGAAGGCCAGAACCTGTCCGTCCGCGCTCAGGCTGAGGTCAGTCACTCCGCCTTCGTTCGCTCCCGCCCCGCCGGCAAGATCCCGACTGCACAACTTGGTGGTACCGGTCTGCCGGTCCCGCACATACGCATCAGAGAACTGGGTCAACTTTGTTTCGCCGGTCAGGTCGCTGGCGTCGCTGACGAATCCCACTATGCGGCCGTCGGCGCTGATCTGGGCGTCGTACGAGCCTCCGTTCCCGCTGCCGGTCCCAAAGCGGTTGGTGCTGATCAGTTCCGTAACGCCCGTCACCATATCTCGGACAAACACGTCGTAACGACCGTTGGCGTCGCCTGCCACCAAGTCACCGGCCAGACTCTCGAACACCACGACGCGCCCGTCCGCGCTGAGGCCGAGCACCCAGGACGGCCGGTTGCCCGCGGCGTTGGTGGCGGCGTTCACGCTGACCAACCGCGTGACGCCGGTCTGCAGGTCGCGCCAGAAGATGTCCGTATCATCGTTGGCGTCAGGGAACTCGGTCAGATCGGTAGCGCGGCTTTGGAAGGCCACATACCGGCCGTTGGCGCTGATGAACGGCGCCCGGGAGTCGTCGTTGCCACCAACACCGCTGCCATCCTTGGTACTCACGAGCGTGGTCTGGCCGGCAACCAAGTCGCGAACAAAGACATCGTAAGCCCCGCCACTGTGGCCGCTGACCAAATCCGTCGCACTGCTCTCAAACGCCACATAACGTCCGTCCGCACTCACTGTCGGTGACCAACACTGCCCCGCGCCGGCAGCCGTGCCGGCCACATTCACGCTGACCAAGGTGTTGCTTCGGGTGGCGAGATTGTAGGCGAACACGTCCGGGTAGTAGTTGGCGTCGCCGATCGCAGTCAAATCCCACGCGCTACTCAGGAAGACCAGAATTTGTCCGTTGGTGCTGAAACAGGGACGGCCGGCATCCAGCGCGGAGCCGCCGATGCCCGCGGAGTCCGTGTACCGGCCACTACGGCTGACAAGGAGGTTTGACTGGGTGACCAGGTCCCGCACAAAGACATCCGTGTATCCCAGCGACCGTTGCTCCACGAGATCCGTGGCGGTGCTCTCGAACGCCACGTAGCGACCGTCCGGACTGATATGCGGATTGCTGGACTCCTGGTTGCCGCTGCTATCGCCGGAAAGGCTGGCACTGGCAAGCATGGTCTTCCCCGTCCTCAGGTCCCGCACAAAGACGTCGTCGGCATTGTTCACGTCGTTCGTGGCGAGGTTGGATGCCCCGCTCCGGAATGCGACGTACCGGCCATTGGCACTAATGGAGGGACCATAGGCGTAGTCGTCGCCCGGAAAGGCCGGCGTGCCCGCCCCGATGAGGGAGACGGCATTCACCGTGCCCCGTCTCGGCAACTGATCGTCGGTGATCGTGACCGTGGTATTGGTTTCTAAAAGCACGATGGCGCCATCCGTGGCACCAAAAAGCCGCACGGCAAAAGCCTCGTTACATTCCAGCACCGCGTCGTCCAGAATCGTGATGTCGAACGGTGCACGGTCATACCCCGGCGGGAACTCGATGGTGTTGTTGGTAGCCACGTAGTCCACGCCCGCTGTGGCTGAGAGGTCCAAAGTGGCATAGCTCACGCCAGCGTAGCCTTCCGTTCCGCCCGTGCGCTCCACCATCATGTGAATCACTTGCACATCCTCCATGACCTGAATGGAGGATGCGGTCAAACGAAAGATGCCGGGGCCGGGGTTTAAGGAGGTGAGGGCCGTGGCCGTTCTGTCCGACGTGGTGGGATCCACTCCCCAGAATTGTACCGTTGCCTGGCTTTGCAGGACACCGCCGGGCGCTGTGGGGATGCACTTTGCCGTAAGGCTTGCGCTCCCGCCCACCGGCAACGTTCCAACCGTCCAGTCCAAACGGTTGCTCGTCTGGACCACCGAGCCCTGCGTGACCGTGCTGCCGCTCGGGAAGTTGGCGTTGTCCAATTGGCCGTAGACGGACAGCCCCGAGGCCACGTCCGGGCCGCGGTTCGTCACCGTAAACACATACGTAAGGGGCGAGCCAGCCACCACAGGATCAGGTTCGTCCGTAACGCTAATGCCCACGTCGGAAATCCCGGCCATGACGGTCGAGTACGCTTGGTTGTTGCCAGAGGCATAGTCGGCTTGGGTCGCCGTCGCCGTTGCGTGCCCTGACAACATGGTGGTTTCAGGCGCGCGGAAAAAGATTTGGGCCGTTGCCCACGCGCCATTGGTCAACGTGCCCACCGACCATACCACCACGCCGTTGCTCACTGCACACGAGCCTTGCGACGCGGTGGCCGAGACATAGTCCGCGCCGTAGAGATTATCCACCACCGCAACCTGCGTAGCCGTGGCCGGTCCGAAGTTCGTCACCCAGAGTGTCTGCCAGAAGTTTGTGGCCAAGCTGACAGGATCGCCTGACTCCACCAAGCCCAGCGCCAAGTCCGCCGAATCGTAGGGGATGGCCAGACAGGCTTTGCAGAACTCCGAGGTGTTGTTGGTCGAATCCGTCGCGGTAGCCGTCACATACGAGTTGATGGCCGTCGTGACGGGCAGCTCAACCACAAAGCTCGCGCCTCCACCAGTGTCGGTGGTTACGGTCGTGGCCCCCAAGTACGTGCGGCCTTCCCCAAAACCACTGTTGTCAACCCGGTCATTGCCGAAGAACTCCAGGCGAAACGTCTGATTGGACATCGAATTCAGCGTCCCGTAAACCGTCGTGCCGGTGGGAGATACTGCGGCGTATTTGAGCACCGGATAGTTCTGCAGCCGATTTGCGCCGGTGTCTGGGTCGCCGACATCGTTGACGTTCACCCCCGCTGTGCCACGCAGATCAATGCCCATGGCGCTGTTGCTGTAGATCGAGTTGCCGAGGATGGCGTTGCCAATCGAACTGTTCACTTGCACGCCGTCCTTGCCGTTGAACCAAATCAAGTTGCCCTCGCCCACACCGACACCTCCGATCAGTGTCGCTTGCAGCGTGTTCAAGGCGCCCAATACCAGCACGCCGTTCTCCGAGTTACCCCGTGGATTCACCCCTTGTGCGTCCGTACCAATGAAATTGCCTTGGACCAGCGTGCCCGCCGGTCCGGTGGTTCCCCATCCGAGCCGGACACCGGAACCGACATTGCCGGCGATGACATTCCTCGCCCCGGCCCCGGCGCCGCCAATGCGGTTCGTGCCCCCGCGCAGGATGTCTATGCCGCCCGCGCTATTTCCCACGGCCTGCGTGCCCGTGGCGTCCAACCCGATCAAGTTGCCTTCAATGCGGTTGCTGTAGCAGCCGACATTCGAATCAGGAAACGCGATGCCAAAGCCCGTGTTGCCGGAAATGACATTCCCCGCCCCCGACTCACTACCGCCGATGAGATTGCCAATCGACGTGTCTTCCACACCCACGCCACCGTTGTAGTTTGGTATCGAGTTGCTGCCCGAAACCGCCAGGCCGATGTAATTCCCTTGGATGACGTTCTCCCGGCTACCGCTGAGTTTGAGTCCCCGCTGTTCCGTGCCCCCGGCGGCACTCCCATTGCCCGAAACGACATTGCGCGCGCCGGCAACCGTGCCGCCGATGACGCAATTCGTCGCGTTCTGCAAGCGCACGCCGTTGGGCTGATTGCGTCGTGCCTGCGTGCCCGAAGCGTCGGTGCCGATGAAGTTGCCCAGAATGACGTGTCCGCTCGTCTTCTCAATCAGCACGCCATCTCCGTTGCCGGAGATGATGTTCCGCGCGGCGGGAGTCCCGCCTCCCACGGTAGCCATCACCGCGTTGGTCGAGGTGATGCGCACGCCCGCACCGGTGTTGGTGTAACTGGTCAAACCGTCAGGGTCCAACCCGAGGAAGCAGCCCTCGATCTTCGCGCCGCTGCCGCTGCGCGCTTCGATGAGATCATTGGTACCAAAGCGCACGATGGACAGTCCCCGCACAACACAGTTGTCCGCTTCAATTCGCAGGCCATCCCCAAGCGGTGCCACCCCCGCGCCATCCAATCGGATGCGCAGCACGGCGTTGTCCCCGTCTGGACGCGCGTTCGCACTCGCGCCCGGCTGCGAATAGCCGTCGATTGTCACCGAGTCGGTCAACGCCGGCAGGGGCGTGACGGGTGAGATGGTCTGCACCCCCGCGCCCGGAATGTTGAAGCTGATGTGATCGTTCCCGCTGGAAAGCCAGGCATTGGCGTCGAGGATGGCTTGCCGCAATGAACCCGGGCCGCTGTCATTCGTGTTGAGGACCACATAACGGGCGCCGAGCGCATTGTTGACAGCGGGCACGCCCGGCCCAAACTCGGACGTACTGCCCAGAGAATCCGTCGCCGTCGCGCAGACCTGACGTCCTTCCAGGAACACCGGCAAAACCATGGAGAAGCTCCCGTTGCCCGTCGCGTCGGTCGTTACCGCCCCCGAACCGAGATACTGCCAGCCCTCGCCAAATCCGCTCGGGTCGTTGGTCGGGCTGGCGTAGAAGTCGAGCTCGAAAGACGCGCTCGCACGGCTGTCCAACGTGCCCACCACGACGACATTCGTACCTGAATTGGTGACCGCGGTGAGAACTGGGTAGTTCTGCAGCTGGTTCGCTCCCGTGTCAGCATCGCCCGCGTCGTTTGCGGTCACCCCGCTCGTGCCAAGGTCAATGCCGAGCCCCGTATTAGCAAAGATGGAGCATCCTCGGATGGCGTTGTTCGTCCCAGCGCCAACAAAGACACCGTCCCCGCCGTTGAAAGCAATCCAATTCGCCGCGCCCGCCTCCAGACCGCCGATCAAATTGTCATGGGCGGCGGACAGCAGATAGATGCCGTGCGAGGTCTGCCCCAACGGCGCGCCAAACGCATTCAAGCCGATGGTGTTGCCGAACACGCGATTGCCGGCCGCAGCGGCACCGGTCAAGACGACGCCTTCGCCAGTATTGCCGGCGACCAGATTACCTGCGCCCGGCAAATTGCCGCCGATCCAGTTTCCAGTACCAGCGACGGAAATGCCGTCTCCGTTACCTACAGCGCGACCGCCCGTGACATCGGTGCCAATGTAATTGCCTTGAACCTGATTGCCATTAGCACCCGCGCTGGCAATCGAAATGCCCGTCGCGTTTCCAGAAACGACGTTGCGCACGCCCGTCACCGTTCCTCCGATGACATTGGTCGGCGCCCCGTTCAAATAAATGCCCGCGGCAGAGTTACCCAAGTCGTTTGTTCCGTAGGATCCCGTGCCGATGAAGTTGCCCAGTATCTGGTTGCCCGTGGCGCCAACGCCGCCGACCTCAATGCCATCACTGTTGTTGCCGGAGATCACGTTGCGGGCGGCAGGCGTGGAGCCGCCAATTGTGTTCCTGGCAGAACCGTTCAGATAGATGCCGTTGACCGCGTTGCCTTGATCCGTACCAGCCGAATCGATCCCGATCACACACCCTTCCACCACGTTGTTCGAGCTTCCGGTAAACTCGATTCCGTCGCCGGAAAACCGCGTGATCATGAGGCCACGCACAACGCTGCCGCCCCCGGCGAATCTGAGGCCATCCGCACCACTGCCAGCGCCAGCTCCGTCCAAGCGGATCAGCACATTCGCGTCGAAGCCCGTGCTCAGGGTGTTCGGGCTCGCGCCCGGCTGCGAATACCCGTCAATCAACACTGGATCCACCACGGCGGGCAGCGCGCTGGCCAGGCTGATCAGTTGAACCCCAACGCCTGGTATGTTGAACTGGATGACATTGGTGCCAAACCCAGCCGCAGTATTGAGATTCAGCAACGCTTGCCGCAACGAACCCGGACCGCCATCGTTCGTGGTTGTCACCGTAATCGTGACCGGCGGGACAAGGCTGACCGTGCGAACCCACGGCGAAAACTCAGAGGTGTTGCCAAACGGATCGGTAGCGGTGGCAGAAACAAACCGGCCCGCCGCTGGCACCGGGAACAGGATCGTGAACGCCACATTGCTGTCTGCGCCCGTGGTGAGGTTGGTCGTCCCCAGCAACGTCTGTCCTTCACCATGGCTGCCAGCATCCGGAGCCAGGCTTGCATAGAAATCGAGTTGATAGCTCACGTTGGGCCGGCTGTTGAGCGTGCCAACAATCGTCACATTCGTCGTGGTGTTCGTCACGGCGCTAAGCAGGGGGTAATTCTGCATCTGGTTCGCACCGGTGTCCGAGTCGCCGTTGTCATTGGCCGCCACGCCGCTGGATCCGAGGTCTATTCCCAAGCCACCGTTTTCGTGGATGGCATTCCCGCGCACGGTGTTGTTGGTGCCTGCGGCCACGAAGACTCCGGCGCCGCTGTTGAACGCAATCTGGTTGATTTCTCCGATGGCCAGGCCGCCAATCGTGTTTGTGCGCGCGTTTGCGGACACATTGACGCCGGCGGCACTATTGCCCTGCTGCAGCGAACCCGTTTCATCCGTCCCAATGCTGTTGCCCAGCACTCGATTCCGGCTCGATCCGAGACCGTTCAGTTCGATGCCATCCGTGTTGAACACGATCCGGTTGCCTTCCCCTACCCCACTCCCGCCGAGGAGATTCCCAGCGGCGCCGGTAAGGTAAATGCCATCGGTGGTATTGCCTCGATCCAGTGTGCCGGTGGCATCCGTGCCGATGAAATTGCCCTGAACGATGTTGTTGGACGCACCCACGCCGTTGATTTCAATGCCATCACTGTTGTTGCCGGCGATAATGTTTCGCGCTTCTACAAGCGCGCCACCGATCCGGTTGCCCGGTGCGTTGTTGAGCAGGATGCCGTTTTGCGAATTGCCCCGATCCACAGCATTGACATCAAGACCGATCACGTTCCCCAACACCCAGTTGTTGGTTGCGCTGGTTCCGCCGATATTCACCCCCTGCTGGCCGTTGCCGGAAATGTAGTTGCGCTCCGCAACGCTAATTCCGCCGATCGCATTGTTCGCGGTGTTGGTCAGTAGGACTCCGTTGAACGTGTTCCCCTGATCAGCCGTGCCCGCTGCGCTGAGGCCGATGAAGCAGCCGACAACCCGGTTGCTGCCAGCGCCGGAGATCTGTATGCCGTCGCCCTTGAACCGGTTAATGGTCAACGCGCGAACGATGCAATCGCTGGATTGGATTTGCAGGCCGTCGGTGGCGGTGCCGGCACTCACCCCGTTCAACTCCACCAACGGGGCGTTGCTGTAACCAGGCTGCGTCGTGCCATCCAAGGTCACGGGATCGGTAATCGCCGGCAGCGCGCTCGCCAGCGGGATGGATCTCGTCGCATTGGTGATGGCAAAGCTGATCGTGTCCGCTCCGGACGCGGCATTCGCATCCAGAATGGCCTGTCGCAGCGAACCCGCGCCGGCGTCATTGGTGGTAACCACGCTGAACGTGGCGGCTTGGACTTGCCACGGAGAAACCAGGAGCGCACCCGCGACGAGGACCAGAGATTGAAGCTTCATGCGATTCATAATTACTGGTGCAACCAGGCCAGCCACGAAACCACTCCCAGCTCTCAGTCCGCGCCTGCTGACCTCTGCCGGCGATTTCCGCACATGCTTTCCAGAAAGTCAACTCCGCCCACGCACGGCGCATTGCGCAAAATAGCAATCGCGTCTGAAAAGAGTGTCAGCTTTAATCCTACAGATGCAGGCACAAGTCACAATCGAGCGGGTGCCGTTCTTCGCCGATGCCCGCGGGTGGGTGGTTGAACCCATCGCGGAAGACACGATTCGGTCGCAACGGAACGTGCATGTGGTATTTACCGAACCGGGCCACGTGCGCGGCAATCACTACCACGAACAGACCACCGAGATTGTGCTGGTCATGGGACCGGCGCTGGTGCGCTTCCTGGAAGGGGGCGCAACGTGCGACGTGCAGGTGCCGGATGGCGAAGCCCTGCGTTTCGTTTTCCCGCCCGGCATTCCCCACGCCATCAAGAACACCGGCAATCGCCCCGCCGTGTTGACCTCATTCAACGACCGCCCCCACGACCGCGCCAAGCCGGACACGATCCGCGCCGTGCTCATCGAGGGCTGAAACCTTGAATTCGGCAACAGCCCGCTGCTGATCGGCTCAGTCAAACATCTTCCCCGGATTCAGAATGCCGTTCGGGTCGAACACCCGGCGCAATTGCTGGAGGACACGCATTTGGGCGTCGCCAGCAAACTTGGGCAGGAAGGCCTTCTTCGCCATGCCGACGCCGTGCTCGCCGGTGATCGTGCCGCCAAGCCGGATGGCTTCCTCGAAAATCTCCTTCGCCGCCTCTTCGACGCGGTGCATCTCGTCCTTGTTCTGCTCGTTGGTGAGGAAGGTGGGATGCAAATTGCCGTCGCCCATGTGACCAAACGTCCCCACCCGCACGTTGTATTTCTTCCCAACCGCCTCGACGAAGCGGATCATTTTCGCCAACTCGCTCCGCGGCACGGTGGCGTCTTCCAGGATCGTCGTGGGCGAAACCCTGGCCAACGCCGAGAAGGCGCTGCGACGGGCGACCGCCAGTCGGACCGCTTCCGCGTCGTCCTTGGCGATGCGCACCTCGCGAGCGTTGTTCTTCTTCGCGATCTCGGCCATGCGCGCCGCCTCTTCCTCCACCGCCGCCGGGTGGCCGTCCGTTTCCATGAGCAGCAGCGCTTCGCAATCAAGCGGCAGTCCGACCTTGGCGAAGTCTTCGACGCATTTGATCGTCGTGCGGTCGAGAAACTCCAACGTGCAGGGGATGATCTGCGCCGCGATGATGTCGGAGACGGTTTGCGCCGCTTCGTCCATCTTGCCGTAGGTGGCGAGCATGGTCTTCTTGGCGGCGGGCTTCGGGATCAGCTTCAGCAACACCTGCGTGACGACGCCCAGCGTGCCCTCCGAGCCGATGAAGATGTCTTTGAGCGAGTAGCCGGCGACATCTTTCACGCACTTGTTGCCGGTCTCCACGATCTCGCCGTCGGGCATGACAACCTGCAGGCCCATGACGTAGTTGCGCGTGATGCCGTACTTGAGGCCGCGCAAGCCGCCGGAGTTCTCGGCCACGTTGCCGCCGATCGTGGAAATCTTCATCGAGCCGGGGTCGGGCGGATAGAACAGGCCCGCCGCGGTGGCCGCATCGGAAACCGTTTGCGTCGTCACGCCCGCCTCGACGCGCATGGTCAGGTTTGCGCGGTCGAGTTCGAGAACCTTGTCCATTTTGACGAGACACAGCACGATGCAGCCCGGCACCGGCAAGCTGCCGCCGCTCAGGCCCGTGCCCGTGCCGCGCGTGACGACGGGCGTCTTCGTGCGGTTGGCGAGCTTGAGGATCGCAGCGACGTGCTCGGTGGATTGCGGGAAGACGACGCAACCCGGCATTTGCTGAAGCGCCGCCGTGCCGTCGAAGGAGTAAGGGATGAGGTCTTCCTGCGCGGTCAGGACGTTCGCATTCCCGACGAGGCCGCGGAGTTCCGAAAGGATATTATCTGGCATGCCCATAATCTCTGGCCCGAGCATGCGTGAATCGGGCGACCTGGGCAAGTCGGGCTTGATCGCTCCCCTTGAACCTCCCGGAGTGCGCCCGTCCTCGGGCGCAGCAGGCCGGACGGCACACCAAGACGTTGCTGCGCCCGAGGACGGGCGCACTCCGGTTCAGCGGAACAACGCGCGACTTGTTTCGGGCGATTCTCTCCCAGGACGACTTGTTGGATCGTACAGTCAGCGCTCTTGATGACTCGGGGAAACCACGTCCAAAGCGCGCCGAATCCCAATTTTAGTAACGGAGATTGGCGAACTCCGCGGTCTACTGGCTGGACGAAACACGCGCCAGCCGATAGCGTCTGCCGCGCAGTGAACATGAATTGGCCATACCGAACCATCCTCGTCACCGGCGCCGCCGGCTGGCTGGGATCTCGGCTGGTTGAGGTCCTCGCCCGCGGACTGCCAGATTGTGCTGCCGTGAGTCCTCCACGGGACAGTCTCCAAGTGCGCTGTCTCATTCTCCCCGGACAAGACTCAGCTTCGCTGCGGCAACGGTTGGGGGGCTTTGAGATTTGTGAAGGCGACCTCCGCAATCCCGCGGATGCCGAACGGTTCTGCGCCGGGGCACGGGATGCTGTCTTGTTCCACACTGCCGGCATCATCCATCCGCGACGGGTCGCCGAGTTCTACTCCATCAACGTCGAAGGCACGCAGCATCTGCTCGACGCCGCCATCCGAGCCGGCGTGAAACGTGCCGTGGTCATGTCCTCCAATTCGCCGTGCGGCTGCAATCCGCACCCGGACCACCTGTTCGACGAGTTGTCGCCCTACCGGCCCTACATGCACTACGGGCGCTCCAAGATGCAGATGGAGCTGGCGGTGAAGGAGCGGTCCGAGAAGCTCGAAACCGTGCTTATTCGGGCGCCTTGGTTTTACGGGCCGAACCAACCGCCACGCCAGACCCTGTTCTTCCAGATGATACGCGACGGCAAGGGGCCGATCATCGGCGGCGGTCAAAACCAGCGCTCCATGGCTTATGTGGACAACCTATGCCAAGGTTTGCTGCTTGCCGCTGCGGTCGAACGCGCCGCGGGCGAAACCTATTGGATTTCCGACAGACGGCCGTACACGATGAACGAGGTCGTGGACACGGTGGAGCGCTTACTGGAAACCGAATTCGGGCAAAAGTGCGCGCACCGACGCCTCCGCCTGCCAGGCATCGCCAGCGACATCGCCTTCCTCGCTGACCAGACGCTTCAGACCCTCGGCCTTTACCACCAGAAGATTCACGTGCTGTCTGAAATGAACAAGACCATCGCCTGCTCAGTGGCCAAGGCAGAGCGCGAGTTGGGCTATGCACCGCAGGTTGCCTTGGAAGAAGGCATGCGCCGTTCCCTACGATGGTGCGCGGACAATGGCCTGAAATTCTGACACCGCTTCCATGAAACACCTCGTCACTGGCGGCTCGGGCTTCCTGGGCAATCTCATCGCGCGGCGGCTCCACGCGCGCGGCGAGAGCGTCCGCATCCTCGATGTCTGGGAAGACGCATCGCGACCGAAGGAGATTGAATTCGTCCGGTGCGACATCCGCGATGCCGCGGGCGTCGGCCGCGCGATGCAGGGCGTGGACGTGGTTCACCACAACGTCGCCTTGGTGCCGCTGACCAAGGCTGGGCCGGAGTTCTGGTCGGTGAACGTCGAAGGTTCGCGCATCGCCGCCGAACAGGCCGTGAAGGCGGGCGTGAAAACCTTCATTCACATGAGTTCGAGCGCGATCTTCGGTGCGCCAGAGCGCTGCCCGGTCACGAACGATTCGCCGTTCAAGCCCGTCGAAGTCTACGGGCGGGCCAAGCTCGCCGGGGAGCTGGCCGTGCGCGAAATCTGCGAGCGCAACGGCACACCGCTGGTCGTCATCCGGCCACGGACGATCCTCGGCGAAGGCCGGCTCGGCATCTTTCAGATTCTCTTCCAGTGGATTTCCGAGAACCGGAAGATTTACGTGATCGGCGATGGCCGTCAGCCGTTCCAGTTCGTCCACGCGCACGATCTCATGGACGCGTACCTGCTCGCGCTGGATGCCGGCAAGCCGGGCGTTTACAACGATGGCACGGATCGTTTCGGCACGTTGCGCGAAGCGCTGGAGAAACTCATCGCGCACGCCGGTTCAACCTCGCGAGTGGCGAGCTTGCCGCCGGGTTTGACGATCAACACGCTGCGCGTGCTCGACTGGCTGCGACTCAGCCCGCTCGCGCCGTGGCACTATCTCACCTACCACAAGGCCTTCTTTTTTGATGTTCAGCCGCTGCTCCAGCTTGGCTGGAAGCCGCGTTACTCGAACGACGAGATGTTCCGCGAAAGTTGGGACTGGTTCCTGCAACACCGCGACCGCCTCGTCGCGGAAGCCGCCGCCTCGCCCCATCGCAACGTGGTGAAACAACGCCTGCTCGGTCTCCTGAAGAAGTTCTCGTGAGCTTGCCTTCCGCCGGTTTCGCAGCAACCCTCACCGCGTTGAAACAGTTCCGGTTCACGGCTTGGGGACGATACGGCGCCGCGGCAATCGCTGGCGCATGCCTCGCCCTCGCCTTTCCCCAACCTGGCATCGCTGGTCTGGCCTGGCTGGCGCCGGCGTTGATCTTAGGCGCGGCACTCGGGACGCAGCGCTGGGAACGCTTTCGCATCGGCTATGTTGCCGGCCTGGCGCACTACCTCACCTCACTGGCCTGGCTGCTGTATATCCCCGTCACCGGCTATCCCATCCTGGGCTGGATCGCGTTGAGCGCGTTTCTGGCGCTGTTCCCTGCCGCGTGGGTTTGGCTAACGCTGGAACTGCGGGGCGGGAACTGCGAATTGCGAAGTCCGGACGGTTTGGCTGAAGCGCAAATGGACACCTGGTCCGGCCGCTGCGTTTGGGCTCTCGCCGCCGCGGCAGCCTGGGTGACTATGGAAATGACCCTGGCGCGCATCTTTGGCGGCTTTCCGTGGAACTTTCTTGGCGCGTCGCAATACCGGCTGCTGCCCCTCATCCAGATCGCCGCCGTGACCAGCGTTTACGGCGTCTCGTTTCTCGTCGTGTGGATGTCACTCGCCCTCTTCTGCGCCTCGCGCGAGATTCTGCGGCAGCCCGCGAATCGCCATGCGTGGCTCGGTGAGATCATCCTGCCCGCCACTGGGCTGGTCCTGGTGTTCTTCACCGGCATGCGCGCTCTGCGCGAACCGGACATCGCGGAGCGCACACTGCGCGTCACCTGCATCCAACCGAGCATTCCGCAAACGCTGATCTGGGACACGAGCGAGAACAGCAACCGGTTTCGGCAACTGGTCGAGCTCACGGAAAAGGCGCTGGCCGATGCGAACGGCAGCAATCAAAAGGTGAGCCGCCCTTTTACCAGGTCTCCGGTCGCCCGCGCCCCAGCCGATGGGGAGAGGGACGGGGTGGGTGACCGCGGAACAGACCTTGTCCTATGGCCCGAGGCCGCCGTGCCCAACATGGTCCGCTACGACGAGCCCACGCGGCAGGCCGTCACCACTCTCGCACGCTCGAACCGCGTCTGGATGATCATCGGCAGTGATGACGCGGCGCTCCGCCCAGGCGGCACGACCGACGAGGACGTGGAGTACTTCAACGCCGCGTTCCTCATCAACCCGGACGGTGAAATCGCCGCGAGCTACCGAAAGAATCACCTCGTCATCTTTGGTGAGTACATCCCCTTCTACCGCTGGTTACCATTTCTCAAATGGTTCACGCCCATCACCGGGGGCTTCACGCCGGGCACCAAGCCGATCCCGTTTGAACTGGCGCACCGCATCAAAACCGCCACCCTGATCTGCTACGAGGACGTCTTCCCGCATCACGTGCGTCGCTATGTCGAGGATGACACCGACTTCCTGGTCAACCTGACGAACGACGGCTGGTTTGGCGAAGGCTCGGCCCAGTGGCAACAGGCCGCCACCGCCGTCTTCCGAGCCGTGGAGAACCGGCGTCCCCTGCTCCGCTGCTGCAACAACGGTCTCACCTGCTGGGTGGACGAACACGGACGCATCCGCGATGTGCTGCGGGACGCCTCCGGGTCAATCTACGCCGCCGGCGTGCTGAACGTATCGCTGCCTTTGCAGGCGGAGGCGTCGAGATCGCCAGCCACATTCTACAACCGGCATGGGGATTGGTTTGGGTGGGCCTGCGTTGGGGTGACAGCAATGACGCTGGCAAAGCAGCTCCGACGCAACCGCTCACGCAGAAAGCAAGCCGTCTGCTCAGCAGCCTAAATGCAGCCGCGTGAGGGGTGACAAGGTTCTACCGACGACGACTGGCAATGGGTATCAGTTGCCCAAGCGGGCCTTTAGCCGATAAAAGTGGGGGGCAGCCCCCGCGTTGTGCAGGACGCTCGTCTTCGCACCGCTGCCGGGCAGACTGTTGGTCACGCCGAACCACGCGCCCGCTGAACTCAGGTTCGTGGTCCCGTCCACATCATAGAACCGTCCAGACGAAGTCTGGAAGCCCAGCGCGCACACACCGTTCGTGGCAGCGAGCAATTCCAGATGCAAACAATCCAGTCGGTTGGTCGGCACGGTGTTCGCCACGTATTCGCTCCAGTTGTCCACGCCGTCACCATCCGGGTCGGCCAGCTTACCCGCCTTGTCTTCATCGGTGAGGTCCGTGCCCGTGTAGAAGCCCCCGATCCACGCCCAGTAGGCGTCAGAGGCTTTGGAAAGGCGGCAGTTGTCCAAGGCTTCGCGCTCGGAGCCGTCAATCCACTCGCTGCGGATGCCGAGCAGGACCACGTCACGCATGGCCTTCTCGAACACGTCGGCCGGCACGCCGAACGTCTCCGGCGTCAGCGCGAATTCATAGTGCATCCACTGGCCGGGCACGGGCATCGTCACCACGTTGGCGTGCAGGTTGGTCCACGGAGAACACAGGGAAATCATGCGCGTGCCAAAAAGGTTGGCAGCCGTGCCCTGAATGACCTTGAAGTCAAACGAAACGGACTCCAGTCCCCGCCAATCCCCCGCCCAGGTTTCCGGCGTAAACCAGTACGTCCAGTCGTGGGTGTCGGTGTTTTCCAAGTGGCCTCCCGGGTTGCCGCCGGTGGCCACCCAGGGCGCAGCAGCACTGGCAAAGTTCCAATCGGCCGAACCTTGCATCCATCCGCCGTAGCGCCACCCTTGACTCCCGGATTCAAAAACCGCCGTATGGTCCGGAGGCAGCCCCGCGCCTACATCGGTCAACAACATCACGTTGTCGAGCGAGGTGGTGTCTCCCGTGCCCGATCCGTTGATCAGATCCGCGTTGATCCAGAGGCAGGCCACGTCGCTCATGATGGCGTCAAACTGGTTGCTGCTCACGCCGAAGGTTTCCGGGGTCAGGTCCAGCGTGAACGGCGTCCAGGATCCATACGGCTTGGGCAGGTCGAGCTTCAAGAAGCTGCCGTTCCAGGTGACAATCCAGAGGGCGGTGTTGAAATCAGACCGTGTGGTGGAAGTTGTCCGGATCACGAACCGCAGGCCCTTGAATTCGCGCCAGTCGCCGATCCAGGCGTCGGGTGATTGGAAACGCGCCGTGCCGCCGCCGGCATCCACCGACTTGATCCCGCCGCCCGAAATTCCGCCATTCGTGGCCCAGGTCAAAGTGCTGTTGTCAAACCCCACCCATTCCTCGGCGCTGGTATCGAACCGAGATACGAGATTCTGCGTGAATCGGATCGGCGTCACTGTGTTGGTCGTGAGCATCACGTTATCCAGATGCGTAATGTCGTCGCCTTCCGAGAATTCTCCGAAGATCCACATCTCGCTGACATGGGCCATGACCGCCTCGAAGTCAGCGGCGCTCACGCCGAAGGTTTCCGGCGCCAAGGGAAGCGAGCGATGCGTCCAGCCCGCACTGGTCACCGTGCTCACATAGCTCAGCATCCCGCCGTTCGCCCCAAAAATGCGCACCAATTCCACGTTCGTGTGCGTCACGCTGTCGCCCGTCCAACGCATGTCGAAATTGAGTTGCTGGTATTGCCGCCAGTCACCCGCCCACGCCACCGGTGTAGCGAGCTTGTAACTGCGCCCATCCCTCCAATCATCGCCTTGCAGCGCGAAACTCGGCTGACCTTCCTGGATGACCGTGAGGGTGACGTCATCCACGGGTCGCCAGCCCTGGATGGTGCCGTCGGTGAAACGACACACTAGGTCGGTTTTATGTGCCTCGGGCGGTGTGGCGGTGACAAGCACGTTATCCAAGCCGACGATCTCGGTGCTGGCAGTGAACTCAGCGAGGATGCGCAACTCGGCGACGCCCGTCATGATGTTGCTGAACGTGATTGGATCGACGCCAAAGGCCGTGGGCGACAGGTCCACCTCGTAGTGCGTCCACGTCCACAGCGGCGTGGAGGCAGTCCACGTCACCTGTTGGCCATTCGTGCCCACGATGACGACCATGCCGGCCTGGCCGGCGTCCGGGTAGTGACGGCTGGGGATGGTGAAGTCGAA